>CAZNNA010000169.1:0-7426 GCA_964573825.1 uncultured Treponemataceae bacterium | reverse complement strand
CAACCCAAGCGCTACTGCGACCTCCACGAGCTAAAGTCGGAGCAGGCGGAATCCACCATACGATACCTGTCCGAGCAGCAATCCTTGCTCGGCGGCAGGGATATAGACACCAGCCTGGACATAGACCTCGAGGGCCTCGACGAGCTCCTGCGCAGCCTCGAGGCGACCCAGGCCTCCGGCTACTACGAGTCGAGCCCTACCGGCGGTGGCTCTACCCCGCCAGCCTCGAAGCCATCCTCCGCTCCCGGCGCGAGGCCCGCCGTTCCCCAGGCCTCCGGCTCCGGCGGACAGGCTCCGACCGGGGAGTCCCCGACCGTCATCCTTGATTAGGCGGCCCGAAGGCGATACCATTGTCGTCATGACGGGACGGTTGGCGCCATGCAGGTCAAGGTAGACTCGATTCGCGTTCGCAGGCGAATCAGGCAGCGATTAGAGGATATAGATCAACTCGCGGATAGCATGGAGCGCCTAGGCCAGCTCCATCCCATCGTGATCACGAGGCGCAGGGTTCTCGTATCGGGCAGGCGGCGGCTCGAGGCCGCCAAGTCCCTCGGATGGGCGACCATAGAGGCATCCGTCCTCGGCTCGAGCGACGCCGCGAGGCGACTCGAGCTAGAGCTCGAGGAGAACATGCAGCGCGTCCCCCTCGCGCGCGAGGAGATCGCCTTGGCCGTGGAGCGGCTCGAGCGCCTCAGGCATCCCGGCCTCCTCCGGCGCCTCTGGAACGCCATAGCGCGATTCGTTCGACGCCTCTTTCGCCTAGAGGACTAGGTATCAGGTTCAAGGAGCCAACCATGGTGAGACGTACCGTAGCGATCATCCTGCTCGCCTCCGCCCTGGCCCGCGCCGCCGCCCAACCGGCCCAGCCCGTCCTCAGGATAGCTCCCTTCGAGTCTTCCGGCATGAGCCCGAGCGAGGCCACCATGATGGAGAGGCTCGTCTCGTCCTACGTGGCCGAGCTACGCCGTTTCAGGCTCATCGACGCGTCGGGGCAGGACCTCGCGTTGAGCGAGACGGAGACGGCCTTGAGCCTCGGAGCCTCGGTACAGGGCTCGCTCCCCCTCAGCGCCGACTACGTCCTATCGGGCGCGATAGGCCGGCTCGGAGACCTCTACATGCTGACGGTCGACATAACGAAGGTCGCCACCGGGGAGAAGCTCTCGGTATCCGATACCGCGGCATCGGTGAGCGATATAGTACTCAGGGCCAGGACCCTGACCCGCTCGCTCTTCGGCGAGTCGATCGGCGGACCGCCAGCGGGCGCTCAGCCCGGTAGCCCGGACCCCGCCCCCCGTTCCGTGGAGGCTACGCGGGCTAGCGCGGAGCCGAGCGGCTCGTCGCCGGAAGAAACGGCGAAGGCTGCCGTAGTCGTCGAGAGCCCGACCGTCGGGGAGATCGTGGGAATGTGGCGCGGGGACAAGGGCCTCGAGACGGTAAGGATCTTCGCCAACGGAACCGCCCTGGCGGTACTGAGCGGGGGCGGGACCCTGAAGCTACGGATATCCATAGACGGATCGGCCGTCGTGTTCCTGCAGGACCAGCCTAACGATCCATCGATGTACCGTTCGTCGGCGTGGGGCTTCGACCAGGCAAGGCGCATAGCGGCCGCGGCCAGGCCCATGCGATGGATACTCTACCTAAGCGATGACCGCTCCGCCCTATCCGGCACCAAGGAAACGACCGCCGTCAGCGGAACCGGGTCCGAGCTCAGGATCGATAACGACTACGTGCGGGACGCATCCTGGGCAAGGATAGCCCGCTGAGGGCCCTTCCTCCTCAGGGCCTTAGACGCCAGCCCGCCTAGGAACCAGAGCGCGGCTAGCGCGGCCGCTAGCTCCTTGCAGCGAATATCCTCCAAGGCGACCGGCTGCTCGTAGAACAGGATCTCTCCAGGCCGCCCTGGAACGCGTTCCTGCCGCCCTACGGACAGGCGGACGGCAACCTCGTCATCCCCGAGATACCCGAGGGACCTGGCCTCGAGCGCGGCCTCTTCCCAACCCTCGGTGAAGGCCTTCCACTCCTCCGATAGCGCGGCGTTGCGCCTCGCGAGGGACTCGAGGTTATCGCTCATGAGGCGCGCGCTCTTCTCCGCCCGCCTCGTCGCGAGGAGGCCCGAGGGCCCGAGCGTCATGGTAAGCGCGCAGTACGCGACTATGAAGAACCAGGCCGAGGTGATCGCTAGTCGTTTCATCCCTTTCAATAACGGAAGGTTGACGCCTCGGCTTAAGGCCGGAACCGAGTCCGGTTGACAACGGTGATAAGCGCTATTAGAGTGAAACTCACCGGATCCAGTATATTTTCCGGGGAGTTCTGCCGATATTTGGATGAGACCAATCCAGTTGATGGAGTGCGCGCGCCATGCAGAATAAGACCCCGCAAGGGAAAGCAGACCCCGTCCCGACGCCGGAGCAGGAACTCGAGCGCTACGGCGTTTGGGTAAAGTCCGAGCCCCAGGACGTCCTAGACGAGCATGTGATAGATCGCGAGACGGTCGTCGAGCTTCCCGCGGAAGAGTCTACGGCCGCCATCTCCCTCGACGAGGCCGAACCGGCGTTCGATACGCTCGAGGACCTACCCCCGCTCGAGGATGCCTTCGATGACGACTTCGCTTCGCTCGCGCCGCGGCCGGAGCCCCGCGGGGGCTCCGAGGAGGAGCCGTCAGAGATCGAGGAACTCGCCGGCGATATCGTAGAGGACTCGGTCATAGACATAGACCTGGACGAGCTGGAGCCTTCGTTCGACGAGTCCGGCATAGGGCTCGGGGAGGCCGACGCGCAGGCGCTCGAGGAACTATCCGTCGAGGAACCTACCATCGATGAAGCCTCGGCCGAGAGGCCCGCGGTCGAAACGGGGTCCTTCGAGACGACTGATATATCGATAGAGGACTTCGGCCTCAGCGACGAGTCCGAGTCGCCGAGCGGTCCGTCCCTCGAGAGCCTCGAGGCTGACCTGGAATCCTTCTCCGCGCCCGCCGAGGCGGAGGGCGCGTCCGGCCCCGACTCCGACTTCGAGACGCTCGACATAGACCTTGCCTTCGACGACACCATCCCGTCCGTAGAAACGACCGAAGCCCCGTCAGCGGCCGATTCGCCCGCCCTCTCAGACGGTTTCGAGTCCATCGATATAGACTCCTTCGACGGCGAGTCCATCCCCGACTCCTCCGCCGAGGCCCTAGGCCCCATCGACGGGTGCGAACCCGGTCCCGAGGCCGGCTCGGTTCTCGATCCCATCGAGGACGGAGGCGCCGACCTGTCATCCGAGGCCGGCTCGCTCGACGCGTTCATAGACGACGACGCCTCGAGCGCCGTCGTGCCTAGCCTCGAGATAGAGGACGTTACCCTCGGCGATGAGCCGCCCGAGCCGGCTTCCGGTTTCGACGACCTCAAGGCCCTTGAGAACGACCTGTCGGGATCCGACGCGGTTCCGTCGGCGGATCTCCTCGGCAAGATCGCCCTGGAACTCTCGTCCATACGCGACGAGCTCGTCAGCCTGCGCAGCCAGCTGTCCGGGCTCAAGGCCGCGGGCATCGCTCCGGCGGAAGAGCCCGCCCCGGTCATCGAGCCCTCCGAGGAAGAACCTGCCGCCGGCGGCTTCTTCGACGACGAGGACGACGACACGATCGCCCTTACGGGCGACGAGCTTGACAACATACTCAACACGGCCGACTTCACCGAGGAGCGCGTCTCAGACGAGCCGATCGAGCCGGTCGATTCCGCCGAGCTAGAGGTCTCGACCGACATCGACCTGCTCCCGGAGAACGGAGACTACCGAGCCGGCATCGAGACCATCGACCTGCCAACCGTCGAGCCAGACGAGGCTGAGCAGGAAGCCATCATCGCCCACGCCGAGGATCTCGCTCCCCTGATTCCGGCGCCCGAGGATACCAGCTTCCTCGACGCCGAGGATGAGGCGAGCGTACTCGAAGGCATGCCCCTGGAAGACGTTCCGCTCGTGGAACCCGATCTCTCCGAACTTGACCTCGTCGTCGATTCCGCCTTCGGCTCGGAGGACGACGAAGAGCTTCCCGTCATCGAACCTTTCGACGAGGGCGAGGAACCGGCGCTCGAGGAGATCGAGCCAGAGATAGTGCTCGATATAGACGCCGACGAGGAACCCGTCGTCTCCACCGTCGATGCCTTCCCCGAGGTCCTGGAAGAGGCAGACGACTCCATCGAGCTCGAGGAGATCCTCGAGCCCGAGGATCTCGGAGGCCTAGACCTGCATTCGGAAGAGCCGTCTCCCCTCCCCGAGGCTGAGGAGCCCGTAGCCTACGGCCCCGAGGCCTCCATCGACTCGCTCGAGTCGCTCGAGGCTATGGCCGACGAGCTTTCTGAGGAGGCGGGCATTCCCGAGACGCTCGACGACCTGGAGGGCGAAACGCTCTTCGAGGCGGAGGAAGAATCGCCGCTGGTCGAGCTAGGTACCGAGCCCGAGCCTGTCGAGGAACACGTCATCGAGGAGCCCGAAGCCCCGCAGCCGGTTTCATTGGAGCCCGAGACCCTGGAACCAGAGGTCCTGGAGATAGAGGTCCTGGAACCCGAGGCCCTTGAACCCGAGAGCTTCGAGCCGGAGGCCCTTGAACCCGAGGCGCTAGGATCAGAACCCCTCGAGCCCGAGGCCCTGAGCGAACCTGCCCCCGCGACGGTTTCTCGACCTTCCGCCCCTGCCGTCGAGGGCCCTCGGGTCGAGGGCCAAGTCCCGGACAAGCTCAAGCACGACGTGAAGTCGGTCCTTCTCTATCTCGACCAGCTTCTCGCCTCCCTGCCGGAGGAGAAGATAGAGGAATTCGCCTCGAGCGAGTATTACGATACGTACAAGCGTCTCTTCGACGACCTGGGGTTGCTCTGATGGGATTACTCGAGCTAGCGGCAAGGCGCTCCCGCCCCGAGCATGACGACTCGGCGAGCGGGGGGCTCTTGGCCATGAGCCAAAAAAAAAAGCCTTAGCGCCTTCCGAGGCGCCGGGCGAGGCTGACCGCCTTGCCTGCGATAGAGCCTTCGCGGCCATAACCGAGGCCTTCTGGGCCCCCTACCTGGCCGTCGAGGCGATGGGCCTCTCGGGGCTGCCCTGGGCGGCCTACGTCAGTCGCGTCGAAGGAACCGTATCCGTCCTATCCTCCTTCGGGTCGCTTCCCCCCGGCGCCGTTATCGCTGCCGCGCTCGAGGCCGTCAGTCGCTACGACGGCCCGGCGGCGTCGCCGGCGGCCCCAGGCCTCCTCGTCGTAGCCATAGACCAGGCCCATGCCCTGCTCCTTCCGGACGAGCCGTCGGTCGCCCAGCTATCTCCCGCCCTGGCCCGCGTAGCCGCGCTCGCCGGCGACCCGCGACGCACCCTGGTCCCCTCCGCTGCCTCCCCTTGCGACGCTTCATCGCCCGAGGCGATCCTCTCGGCCGCGCCCGCCCAGGCGACCGCCTCCGTCGCCCTCTTCTCGCTTAGCCTGCGTTCGGCCTTCGACGACTGCGCGGCCCGTTGCCCGAGCGCCGCGTGCAAGGAAGCCTTCCATGACCTTTGCTCCACCATCGCCGCCATGCTCCATCCCCTCGGCTCGGCCTATCGCCTCGGGGACGACGCCTGCCTGTGCGCCTTCTACTGCCGCGGGTCCTGCGACCCCGAGCTTACCGCCGCCCAGTTGACGCGTACGCTTCGCAAGCGCTTCGGCCTCTCTGGCCTGAGCGAAGCATCGGTGACGAGGACGGCCTCTATCCCTCTCGGGGACGGAGCGCTGGAAGCGATACGCAGCTTCATTCATGGCGATTGACGCGACCGCGTACCATTCCCGCTACGACCCGGAGAGAGAGGCCCTGCGCCACCTGGAGCGGGCTATCGGCGATAGGAAGCCGAGCGTCATCGTCATTATTGCGGGAGCGATGAACTACCTAGGCAAGGCGGCCGCGGGGCTCTACCCCGGGTCGGTACGGATACTCCTGCAACCCTGCGATGACTTCACGGGCCGAGAGATGGAAGGCTCCCACGTACGCTGGAGCCCGGGCGGCGGCCAAGGCCTAGCCGCGACCCTCTCCGGCGCCCTAAAGCCCGAGCTATTAGCCGGCGGGGTAGCCGTCGTCGAGTGGCCTCCCCTCGCGAGCCGCTACCCCGCCGAGACGGCCGCTATCAAGGAGGCGCTGCGCGCCGCCCTGGAGGAAGCCAGCGCCGATTCAGCCACTCGCTCCTACTGGGCCGCCCGTTGGCTGGCGAACAGCGTACGCTTCGCGCGAGCGGCCCCCTACTCCGCCACCCTTGAACCCGGCGGAGCGCCCGTGCTCCTGGCGTGCGCGGGGCCGAGCCTCGACGAGGCGCTCGATCTCGTCGTCGAGTCGCTCGAGACCGCCTCCGCGGCGCGCGATCGTATCGCCCTCTGGTCACTCGCCTCGGCGCTGCCGGCGCTCCTCGCCCGGGGCCTATCGCCGGACCTCGTCGTGGCGACCGATCCCGGCCCCTGGAACGCGCTCCACCTTCGCGCCGCCGCCGCCTTACGGCTTACCCTGGCCTTGCCGCCGAGCGCTTACGCTCCGGGATCGGTGCTCGAGGGCAATCCCGTCCTACCCATCGATACGGGGCTCTCCTTCGAGCGAGCGGCGCTCGGTTCGCTCGGACTTCGCGCTCATGCCGCCGCGGCGTCGGGCAGCGCAGCCGGTACGGCCTTGTCGCTAGCGCTCGGCTCCACGAGCGGGCCCGTGGTCCTGCTCGGCTACGACCTCGCGGCGCGCGAGCTTCGCGACCACGCCGGCGGCTACGCCTTCGACGCTCTCGACGCGGCGGCCGCGTCCCGGCTGGCGCCCGAGACCAGCCGGCGATCCGCCCGCGTGCTTTCCGCCTACGACGGCCGGGGCGAGACCCGCGGCTGGCGGCTGTCGCGAGCCTTCTCGGCCTATGCCGCGGGCATACGCCCACGCGCGGGCGACGCGGATAGGGCCTATAGGGCGAGCCCTTCCCCGGTCGAGACGCCGATCAGGCGACTGCGCCTCGAGGAGCTGGGGGCGTTGATCACGGCGAGGACCGCGAGCGGCGGCCGAGGGCGCCCGCCTCGCGCTGCCGCAGGCATCGGAGGCTCAATCGCCTTCAGGGTATCCGGAGGCGCCCGCGCTAGGTCCATGCTCGAGGAACTCGCGCTCGAGGCCCGCGCCCTCGCGACCGCGGCCGTAGGGGCCGGCCGCCCCTTGCCCGAGGCCGCCTCGCTCTACCTCTCGGCGCTGGCGCCGAGGGAGACCGCCGCCTTCCAGGCCGGGGCGGCCCGAGGAGAGGCTACCGTCGCGGGCGCGCTCGCCGCGCTCGGCTTAGCCGATGCCCGCGCCAGGGAGCTAACGTGCTAGATCCTCAGCTCTTCGAGCGGAACATGCTCGCCGTAGCCTCGTGCCACGGCCCGCTCTGCGCCGACAGGATACGGACTGCCGAGGCGGATCGCCGACTCGGCGTAGAGTCGGCGCGC
>CAZNNA010000168.1:0-7441 GCA_964573825.1 uncultured Treponemataceae bacterium | reverse complement strand
CGATCGCTGGGCCCTAAGGACAGGGTCGGCCTTGCCGTTTTCAACACCCGGTACTGGGAGGCAGGGAAGCCCGGCGGCGCCGCGGCGGACGCGGCCCGCGCCCTCGAGGAGATCGGTCGCCCGTCCGAGGCCGACGCCTTCACCGAGCTCTACCTGTCCCTGGAGCGCGGCCTCGAGGCGCTCGCGGCCGAGCCGGGCCGACGCGTGCTCATCGCGCTCTCCGACGGAGAGGACTTCCCCTTCTCGAGGCGCACGGGCAGGCCGAACCCGGATTCCGGCCTGCGCTCTTCCGGGCCGTCCGCGGTCATAGATAGGGCGTCGCGCGATGGCGTCACCGTCTACGCGATACGCTTCGGTTCCGAGCGAGACCAGCGACTCGGCTCCATAGCCGCCGATACGGGCGGGCGCGCGTTCGACGCAATGGACGGCCTCGAGCTGGCCGAGGTCTACGAGACCGTACGAACGGATGTACTAGCCGAGCTAGCCGTCGACTACCGCGCGGGCATGGCCGCCGGCGAGGAGCGCCTGGTTCGCGTCGAGGCGGAAACCCCGGGAGCGAGGCTAGCCAGCCCGGTCCGGCGCTACTACGCGGGAACGCTCTTCGGCGGCTCCGCCGAGAGGCCCGTTCCCTACCTCTTCCTCCTAACCGCGGCGGCCTTCGCCGCCTGGGGAGCGCTCGTGCTCCTCCGCCTGGAGCGCCCGACTGACCGCGCCGGCATACGGCTCCTCTACGGCCCGAGCGGCCGGGCCGGCCGAGGCACGCGCTTCTTCGAGCTGGCGGGTACCCGTACCGTCGTAGGCTCCGGAGCCGCGGCCGGCATCACCCTGGCGGGCAATCCGTCGATCCGCTCGGAGCACGCGGCCATAGTGCGCGACGAGGCCAAGGGCACCTACACGCTCGTGGCCGATTCGCCAGTCACGGTCAACAATCGCCCGGCCTCCAGGCGCAGGCTGGAGTCGGGAGACGTCATCAACCTCGCCGGCACCGTGGTCGTGTTCGAAGAGGAACCGTCTAGGCCATCGCCCTCTCGGGATAGTCGGTGATGATGCCGTCAACGCCGAGCGCCTTGACCGTCGCGATATCGGCGGGATCGTCTACGGTATAGGCGTTGACCGCGAGCCCGAGTGCGTGGGATCGCTCGACGATCTCCGCCGTCAGGCTATGGTACTCGGGATGGAGCGCGTCGGCGCCGAGCGACCGGACGTAGGCGTAGGGCTCGTAGAGGCAATCCCAGTACAGGGCCCCCGTCTTGATTACGGGATCCAGGGCCTTGCAGGCCCTGAGCGAGTAGTGATCGAAACTGGATACGATGGCCTTATCGCCTAGGCCGTAGCGGGCGATTAGCGAATAGGTCAGCTCCTCGAGGCGCTCGTAGTGGATGATGCTATTCTTGAGCTCCAGGTTGACCATGATGCCCGCCTCCGAGGCGAACGCGAGCAGCTCCTCGAGCGTCGGCACACGCTGGCCCGCGAACTCTGCCCCAAGCCACGAGCCTGCGTCGAGGTCCTGGAGCTCGCCCAGGAGCAGGTCCTTGACGTAGCCTGAGCCCGTCGTGGTCCGGTCCAGGGTCTCGTCATGGAGGAGCACGGGCACGCCGTCCTTGGTCAGCTGCACGTCCGTCTCTATCCCGTCGCAGCCGAGCTCGACGGCCTTGCGAAAGGCCAGCATGGTATTCTCGGGGTAGCGGCCGCTGTAGCCGCGATGCGCCAGCACCAGGGGTCTCTTCATGGTTATCGCTCCTTTTCTAATGCGGCGCCAGGCCGCTCGCTCGACAGGCCTAGATCGAGCACCTAGGGTTAGTACCCGTAGAAACCGCATAGTGTCAAGCACCGATAACCGAGGTCGTCTCGACCTTGACAAGCCGCGAAGGCATGATACTATCGTAGCATCCTATCCCCGGAGGAGGACCGGCGCCCATGGCATTCCTGCAGCATAGGACCATCGCCCCGAGCGCCGCCCGTCCTCGATCGCCGAGTATCCCGTGAACTGGGATCTCTCCATCGGTCTAGCCGGCAGCGGTTCCATCTTCACCTCGTCTCGCAGGTCCCTTAGGAACCTGCGCTGGCTTCGTGCATGGAGCAACATGACCGGCAACTACGTGTAAGCCGCTTCTCCCGGAAATCACAACAGCGCCACCCAAAGCTATCGATTCTTCTCACGCCGCCTTCCGGCGGCCTTTCGTCTCGGTCCGGCCCGTCGTTGCCGGCGGACAGGCCAGGCGTAATTATATCTTCTCGTATTTAGGAGTTAACATATGGGCGATGCATCAAGCCAAGAAACAAGGATGAGGATAGACAAGACGGTCTTCTGGCCGGCCACCATAGTGACGCTCGGCTTCGGCGTCCTCTTCTACGCCTTCCCCGCCGGAAGCGACGCGGTGCTCAAGAAGGTGCACGCCTTCACCACCAACGAGCTCGGCTGGTTCTTCCTCCTCTTCACTGCCGCAATGTTCGGCGTCTGCCTCTTCTACGCCTTCTCCAAGATGGGCGGCATAGTGCTCGGCAGCCGAGGCGAGAAGCCCCAATACCCGACCATGACCTGGCTCGGCATGATCCTGACCTCGGGTACCGGCGGCAGCCTCCTCTACCTCGCTTCCATAGAGTGGATATGGATCATCCAGTCGCCGCCCTTCGGCGTGGAGCCCGGTTCCGCGGCGGCTGCCCGGTGGGCCTCGACCTACGGCATGTTCCACTGGGGACCCTCCGCCTGGGCCTTCTACATAGCCGTGGCCGTGCCCATAGCCTACTTCTACTTCGTCAAGCGCAAGGACAACATGAAGATGAGCGAGTACGCGCGGCCCCTGCTCGGCAAGCGGGCCGACGGCCTGGCCGGCCACGCTCTCAACTTCCTCTACATCTTCGGGCTCCTGGGCGGCGTGCTGACCTCACTGGCCCTGGGCACGCCCCCCATCGCCAGCGGCATAGCCCACATGCTCGGCCTCCAGTCCTCCAACCTGGCCATTGACGTACTGGTGATAGCGCTCTGGACCTTCGTCCCCCTCGTTGCCCTCGTCCTGGGGCTCAAGCGCGGCTTCGCGGTCCTGAGCAACTGGAACGTCTACGGCTTCATAGCGCTGCTCCTCGTGCTGACGGTTTTCGGGCCGACCTTCTTCATACTCAACCAGTCGACGGACGCCCTGGGACTCATGATCCAGAATTTCGCCTACATGAGCCTCACCACCGACGCCATAGGCAAGGGAGGCTTCCCCCAGGGTTGGACGGTCTTCTACTTCGCCTGGTGGGCCGTGTACGCGCTGCCCTTCGGGCTCTTCATAGCCAAGATATCCAGGGGCAGGACCATCAGGCAGGTAGCGCTCGGCGGCCTCGTCGCGGGATCGCTCGGCTGCATGCTCTTCTACATGGTCCTGCCGAATTTCGGGCTGGACCTGCACCTCCGGGGCGCGGCCGACCTCGTGACGGCGCTCAACGAGAAGGGGCGCGGCGGAGTCGTGGTGGAGATGCTGAGCCACGCGCCGGGCGGCTCCGTAATGGTGGCCTTCTTCACGGTCATCGTCATGCTGTCCTACATAACCGGCCACGCGACCGTCGGGTACTCCCTGGCCGCGGCTTCGGAGCGGCGGCTCACGAGAGACCAGGAGCCCCAGAAGTGGAACATGGCCTTCTGGCTCGTGCTGGCCGGCGTCGTCTCGCTCGGGCTCTACCTCCTCAACCCCTCGGCCCTCTCGCCCCTGCAGACGGTGTCGATCATCACGGGCTTCCCCATCTGCTTCGCCATGCTCGTCCTCATCCTGAGCTTCTTCAAGCAGCTGCGGCTCGACTTCCCCGCCGGCATACCGATAGCCCGGCGGACCGGAGAGCGGATCTACGCCAACGCCGACGAGGAGGGCTCCCCGGAAGCCTAGGAGGCCATCCCGGGCCTGCGCGACGGATGTCTACAAGCCAGGGGCGGGGTCGCGGGCACCCGGCTCAGGGGGTTTTAGACAAATGTCTACGTCGTCGCGGGTAAAATCGGCTTGCACGGAGCGTAAACGGGGGATAGGATCGCTTAGCTTCAATGATTAACGATTGTTGATCGCGAAACAATGAGTCAAACGTTGATTATGAAAGAATTTGGAAATAACATTAAAAATGCGATTAACGAAACAAGCGCAAGACGGACGGGCGCGGGCGCCGAGCATGGCTCGGCGTGTCGCGCCCGTAGCGTCGAGGCGCAACCCCGGAGCAAGGAGAGCCGCATGGCCGATAAGCGGAGGGCCTTGATCCTCGTAGTCGAAGACGACCCGATCATAGCGCTCAACGAGGCGGAGACCCTCGGGGCGGCCGGCTACGAGGTTAGGTGCGCGTCCTCCGCCTCGGAGGCGCTGGCCGCCGTCGCGGGGAGCCCTGTCGACCTCGTACTCATGGACGTCGACCTAGGCTCCGAGCCCGACGGGCTCGATACCGCCGCATCCATCCAGCGCGAGGCTCCTAGGCCCCTCCTCTTCCTGACCGCCCGGGACGACCCCGAGACGTACAGGCGGGTATCCGGCGTCCCCGCCTACGGCATCCTTCCCAAGTGTACGAGCGGCCCGGGCCTGCTAGCGGCCGTAGGATCGGCGTTGAGGATGGCCGGCGCCCAGAGGGCGGCGCTCGAGCGCGAGCGCCAGGCCTCGGACCGGCGCGTGGCGGAGGCTGAGGCGCGAACGAAGGAAGCCCATCACCGGGTCCGCAATAACATAGCCACCCTGCGCGCGATCATGTCCATGCAGCTCGACGGGCTCGATGACCTACCCGGGACTGGGCCGTCGGCCGCGAGCGCCGTCAGGGACGCCGTGGGTAGGCTCGACGGCATGGCCGCCCTGCACGAGATGCTCGCCAACGGCGACGGGGCCGAGAGGCTCGAGGTCAGGCCCTACCTGGAACGTCTCGTCTCCTCCATGGAGGAGCTCTTCCCTCCATCGCCGGAGCTCGATATCACGCGGCGCATCGACGACTTCGAGCTAGACGCCAAGCGAACGCTCGCCCTCGGCATCATCCTGAACGAGCTCCTGACCAACGTCATGAAGTACGCCTTTACCGGGCAGCCTGGCGGCTCGGTATCGATCGACGTCTGCGCCTACGACGAGTCGGTCGTCATGACGCTTCGTGACGACGGAGTGGGGCTTCCCGAGGGCTTCGAGGAAGGCAAGTCCACCGGCCTCGGCCTGTCGCTCGTATCCATGCTGCTCGAGCAGTTCGAGGGCACGCTGGCCATGCGCAACGACGGGGGAACCCTGACGACGGTTCTCCTCAAGGCGCCCGGCCTCAGGCCGGCCTCCGCCTCTCGCGACCTAGCAGCGGCCGCGGCCCTGGCGGCGAGCGCCAGGGTACTGGCGAGCGCCAGGGTACTGGCGAGCGCCAGGGTACTGGCGAGCGCCAGGCGCCACTCCGTCGCCTAGGCCAACCCCGCCCGCTCGACACTATCGACGCTCAGCGTCACCGCTCCCCTATCCTCCTCGACGAGGCCCCGTACGAACAGCGGCCCGTCCCGCATGAGCAGCGGCCTAGCCCTCTCGTAGGCCTCGGGGAAGAACACCGTCTCGTAGAGAGCCGTCTCGTCCTCGAACGACACGAATTCCATCTCCCGGCCGCCCGCGGTGACTACCTGCTTGGCCGCTATGGGCCAGGCCAGGAGCCGCGCGCGCCGGCCGACGAGCCCGGGCAGGTCTACCCCTCTGGCCCGGCGGGCGGACATGGCCGCGGGCCAGAGCTCCAGGGGGTGAACCCCGAGCGTCGTGCCCAGGTAGCGCATCTGGTACTCGAGGCGCCTCCTTCGCTCGGCGGCCGCCCCCCTTTCGCGCCCTGCGATAGCCGGGGAGGCGAGAGGCGGCGAGGATTCCGCGTAGGCGGCTTCCTCGAATAGCTCGGCCTGGGTGCCCGAGGCCTCCCGGGCGGCCTGGGAGGAGAGGAGCTCGAGGAGCTTCCGCTCGCGGTTAAGTCCGGGCGACAGCGCGTCCAAGGCCCCGGAGCCGACGAGGGCCTCGGCGTCGGTCCTGTCGATGCGTACGCGGCGCGCCAGGTCGCCCACGTCGCGATAGGGCCCGCGGGCGCCTCGCTCGGCTACGAGGGCCTCCGCGCATGAAGAGCCGAGCGAGCCTACCAGGCCGAGGCCGAGGCGTATCTCCCTATCCCGTCCGAGGCAGCGGATTGCGCTATCGTTGACGCAGGGCCCGAGGAGCGACAGCCCCATCCGCCTGGCCTCGCTCGCGTAGGCCAGCGTCGAGTAGTAGCCGCCGCGGTTGGATAGCACGGCGGCCATGAACTCGGCCGGCCTATGGCGCCGGAGGTAGGCGGAGCGGAAGGACAGCATGGCGTAGCTCGCCGAATGCGCCTTGACGAAGGAGTAGCCGGCGAACGAGGCGATCATGTCCCATAATTCTTTTATCACTCCTTCTTCGACGCCGCGGGCCCGCGAGCCATCGCGGAAGCGGGACTCGAAGGCCGGCAGCCGTTCCGTGGCGTCGCGCTTGGCCAGGGCCTTGCGGACCGCGTCGGCCTCGGAGGGAGAGAAGCCGGCCACCGCCACCGCGACCTTGCAGACGTCCTCCTGGTAGCACATGATACCGAGGCTCTCGGCCAGGATGTCGCCCACGAGCGGGTGGAGCGGCTCGTAGGGCTTGCCCTTGAGGCGGTCTATGTACTCGTTGATGTAGCGGTTGGCGGCCGGCCGTATTATGGAGGAATGGACGACGAGCCGCTCGAAGTCTCCCCTGCCCGTCTTGCGCTGGAGGAGGCGCATGGCCGGCGACTCCACATAGAACACGCCCATCGTGTCGCCTCGCGCCAGCAGCTCGACGGTCTCGGGGTCGTCCGCGGGGCGCCACGACGCCTCGTCAAGGCCGGCGCCGTTATCGGCCGCGTTGGCCAGGGCGTCGCGGACCACCGCCAGGGAGCGGTTACCGAGCAGGTCTATCTTGACGAGGCCGGCGGCCTCGACGCCGTCCTTGTCCCAGGCGCTCACCCGTATGCCCGAGCCGGAGCGCTCGACGGGCACGAGGCCGTCGATGCGGCCGGGGGCCAGGACGACGCCGCCGGAATGCACGCCCAGGTTGCGCGGCAGGCCGACGAGCCGCGGGGCCAGGGCCCGTATCTCCTCCCAGGCGGGATCGCCGGCTACGCCGTCGTCGCCGGCGTAGCCGGCGCCGGGGCCCCGGCGCTCGAGGGCCACCATCTCGCCCACGGGCCGGCCGTAGGCGCGCGCCGCCTCCCAGAGCGCCGAGCGAGCCGGGTATCGCACGTGGTTACAGACCCGGGCCGAGCGCTCCTCGCCGTACTCCGCCAGGACCGACGCTATGAGCTCGTCGCGCTCGTCCCAGGCGAAATCCACGTCGATGTCCGGCGGATCGACGCGTCCGGGATTGAGGAAGCGGTCGAAGTAAAGCCCGTAGCGTATCGGGTCGACGTCGGTGATGCCGAGGGCATAGGCGACGACGCTGGCGGCCGCGCTACCTCGCCCGCAGCT
>CAZNNA010000167.1:0-7480 GCA_964573825.1 uncultured Treponemataceae bacterium | reverse complement strand
ACTTCTTCGCCCCCGAGCTCAACCGCACCGCCGCCACCGTCGGCGCCGTCCTCGTCAAGGCCGGCAACCCCGGCAAGCAGACCGTCACCTCCTGGGAGATGTACGAGGCGCTCGCGCTCCTCGTCGCCGAGGGCTCCAAGAGCGGCACCGTCTACAGCTTCACCAACTCCGACGCCGTGACCGAGGTCGACGTATTCGCGCCGAAGTGCGTAGCCGACATCCAGGCCAAGCTCGAGGACATGGTAGCAAAGCAGCACGTCCCCGCCTCCCTCAAGGGCTTCGTGACGCCCGCCGACGCCGTCAAGCGCTACAAGGCCAGCCTGGCCTTCATCGCCAAGTACGGCCACGCCTACGTGTCCAACGGTCCCTTCGTGATCTCCAAGGTCGATTCCACCACGAACGCCGTCACCTTCGACGCCGTCCGCGACTATCCCTTCAAGAGCGACTACTGGCCCAAGTACTTCCGCCAGGAGATCACCGTCATCGATAACGTGAAGGCCCCGACGACCCCGTCCAAGAAGGCCGACGCGGTATTCGAGATCACCGCCTCAAGCTACTTCTACCCCGAGGTCGCCACCAAGCCGCTCTCCAACAAGGGCAAGGTGGAGATCCGCCTGCAGCTGGACGACGGCAGCGAGAAGGTCTACGCCGCCAAGTTCATGAAGGCCGGCTCCTTCACCGCCACCATCCCGGCCAAGGACCTCGCCGCCCTCAAGTCCGGCAAGGCCTACACCGTGGTCGTCATCTCCTCGCTAGCCGGCGAGGCCCCGTCGGTTATACCGACCAGCCTCGTCCTCTTCTAAGCATTCCGTGATTTCAAGCGGCGCCCCGAAAGGGGCGCCGCTTTCGGTCCGGGCGGCATTCCGATAGACGAAACAAGCATTTAACAGTTAAAATGGAAGGCAGAAGCCCCGACCAAATCGGTTATAGTAGGTGGTACTATGTATAAGTGGTATGCGCTCAAGCGCATTCTCCGCGGCATGTTCATGTTCGCGCTGCTTATGCTGCTCTTCTCGATCCTCTTCAACCAGGTTAACGAGCAGACCCAGCGTTCGCAGATCGACGAGATGGTCAAGATGGAGGCGGCTAAGCTCAAGGGCATGAACCCCGAGCAGATGCTCGCCTGGCGGGACACCCGCAAGGACCAGCTGACCAAGCTCTACAAGCTCGACAGGCCGCTCGCCGAGCGCGTACTCTTCCGCGCCGTCAACACGATCACGTTCCAGTTCGGCAACGCGACCACGATGAAGTCGTCCCAGGGAGACCGGGCCGTCATGGCCATCGTCCTCGAGGCCCTGCCCCGGACGATGCTGCTCTTCACCGGGGCGATCGTGATAGAGCTGCTCATCGGCATCGCCCTGGGCCTCAAGAAGGCCCAGAAGCCTGGCGGCCGGCTCGATAAGTCGACGAGCTTCATAACCATGATCATCTACGGCATGCCGTCGTGGTGGCTCGGCATGATGCTCATCCTCTTCTTCGTCTACGTCCTCAAGTGGTTCCCTTCAGGCGGGCTCAACAGCACGCCGACGCCCGAGGGCCTCGCGTTCGTCCTGGACAGGATATGGCACATGGCCCTGCCCGTCATGACCCTCGTGATCCTGGGCTTCTGGAGCCTCTCCTTCGTCATCAGGAACATCGTGCTCGGCGTCCTGCAGGAGGACTACATCATGAGCGCCCGCGCCCGCGGCGTACCCGAGAACAAGGTACTCTTCGGACACGTGCTCAGGACCTCCGCCCCGCCCCTCGTCACGATGGCGCTGCTATCGCTCCTCGCGTCCCTCTCGGGCGCCATTATCTTCGAAGGCATCTTCTCCTGGCCGGGACTCGGCAACCTCTACTGGGTCGCCGTCCAGCAGAATGACATACCGGTGCTGATGGGCGACCTGGCCATCACTACCGGCGTCTACCAGGCCGGCCTCGTCTTCCTGGACCTCATCTACGGCTTCCTGGATCCGCGCATCAAGGTAGGAGGCAAGGCATGAGCATGAAAGACTTCAGCTTCAGGATGAGGGAATTCTGGGGGGACTTCCGCAAGGAGACCTCAGGCCTCGTGGGACTCGCCATACTCGTTGCCGCGGTACTCGTCGTCGTCTTCGAGCCCCTGCTCCTACCCTACAAGGACGTCAACGGCAACTGGCGCAACATAACCTACTGGCAGGACAATCCGCCGGCCGCGCCGCCCTCTTGGACCAACCTCTTCGCGGCCGAGAAGTCGGCCACCACGAGGAGCCTTTCCAAGCCGGCGATAACCGAAGAGAGCGACCCCGACATGGGCGACGTGCGGGTCTATTCCTTCGTTTACGACTACGCCTACGACAAGTCGCCTCTCGACATCATCCTCAGGGCCAAGGGGACGGGCATGGTCTACATGAACCTGTCGCTCGAGCGCCCCGACGGCGAGGCCATCTACTTAGGCCAGCTCTACCAGGACGGCCTCGAGGACGACCAGATGCGCTTCGCGGTGAGTACCGACGCCGCCGAGGCCGTATACGAGTTCATCCGCGGCCACGCCAGCGAGGATTCCATAGCCAACTCCGACGCCTCGTCGGTCAGGCCTACGGAGATAATCTTCGCCAAGACGGGCGAGGACATGCTTACGGCCAGGGTACCGCTCAAGGGCGCCTACACCTATAGGGTCAAGGTTCCCCAGTCGATCCTGGAGGACGGATCCAACATCGTCGAGGACGTGGAGCTCGTCGTCACCGGCCGCGTCTCCGGAGTCCTCGGGACCGATACGAGCAAGCGGGACATCTTCTCCGGCATCGTAGCCGGCCTCAAGTGGGCCCTCTTCATAGGGCTCCTGACGAGCATCGTCTCCGTGCTCATAGGCGTGCTCTACGGCATCATCAGCGCCTACTTCGGCGGCACGACCGATACGCTCATGTCCTTCGTCTTCGAGATATTCGTCTCCATGCCGATGCTACCGATACTCATCGTCATGTCGGCGACCTTCAAGCCGAGCATCTGGATAATCATCGGCTCGATGATAGCCTTCTACTGGGTCGGCCCGGTCAAGACCGTCCGCTCCATGGCCCTCCAGATCAAGGAAGAGACCTACATCGAGGCGGCCAAGGCCCTGGGCTCCGGCAAGTGGCGCATCATCTTCAAGCACATGGCCCCCCTCCTCCTACCCTACTCCTTCGCCAACATGGCGCTGTCGGTACCGGGAGCCATCGTGGCCGAGTCGTCGCTGTCCCTACTCGGGCTCGGCGACCCGAGCATCATCTCCTGGGGCCAGATCCTCCACGACGCCCAGCTCTCCGGGGCTACCCTCAACGGGCTGTGGTGGTGGATCGTCCCGCCGGGACTGTTCATCGCGGTCATGGGCATGACCTTCGCCTTCTTGGGTTTCGCCATGGACAAGATCCTTCACCCGAAACTCCGCACGAGGTAGACCATGGAAAAGATCCTAGAAGTCAAGAACCTGAGGCTCTACTACCACACCTCCAAGGGCGCCGTTAAGGCGCTCGACGATGTCACCTTCGACCTGCACAAGGGCGAGACCCTCGGCCTCGTAGGCGAGTCCGGCTGCGGCAAGACGACGACGGGCGTGGCCCTCCTCAAGATGCCCTCCCCTCCCGGCCGCATCGAGCAGGGCTCCCAGATCATCCTCTCCGGCCGCGACATCATCCCGCTTCCCGAGCGCGAGGTCCGCAAGAGCGTCCGCTGGGAAGAGGTCTCGATGGTCTTCCAGGGCGCCATGAACTGCCTGACGCCGGTGTACACCATCGGCCGCCAGATGCTCGAGACCCTCCAGGAGCATAGGCAGATGGACAAGGTCCAGGCCTCCGAGCTCATCAAGGAGTACCTCGGCCTCGTGGGCCTGCCGCCCGAGGTCATGGGCCGCTACCCGCACGAGCTTTCCGGCGGCATGAAGCAGCGCATCGTCATAGCGACGGCGCTCTTCCTCAAGCCCAAGGTGGTCATCCTGGACGAGCCCACGACGGCCCTCGACGTCATCGTGCAGGCCCAGATCATCAATCTCTTAAAGAAGCTCAAGAAGACCTTCGACCTGTCGTTCATCTTCATCACGCACGACCTGGCCCTGGAGGCCGAGGTCTGCGATCGCATCTGCGTCATGTACGCCGGCAAGATAGCCGAGCTCGGTACCAACGCCCAGATCTACGGCAAGCAGGGCCCGATGCACCCGTATACGGAGAAGCTCCTCCAGGCCACGCCCCTCCTGAAGAAGCGCGTCGATAGCCTCTCCTATATTCCCGGCACGCCGCCGGACCTCATCGACCCGCCCAAGGGCTGCCGCTTCCACCCGCGCTGCCCAAAGGCCATGGACAAGTGCAAGGAAGAGGTGCCGCCGCTCGTAGAGATCGAGCCCGGACACATGGTGGCCTGTTGGAGGTGCGGAAAATGAGCCAGAACGACTACATACTCGAGCTTAAGGATCTTAAGAAGCACTTCGCGCCTCACCAGAGCCTGGCCCAGACCCTGACCGGCAAGAACCGCAAGGTGGTCAAGGCCGTAGACGGCATCAGCTTCGGCATCAGGAAGGGCGAGATATTCGGACTCATAGGCGAGTCCGGCTCGGGCAAGACCACGACGGGCAAGCTCGTCATGAAGCTCATCGAGCCCACGAGCGGCTCAATCGTCTTCAACGGCGAGGACGTGACGAACGCCGACAAGGCGCGGACCCATGCCTATAGGCGCCAGGTTCAGATGATCTTCCAGGATCCCTACGCCAGCATGAATCCCCGCTTCAAGATCAGGGACGTGCTCGAGGAACCGCTCATCATCCACAGGATTCCCGGCGACCACGTCGAACACGAGCGGATGATCATCAAGGCCCTGACCGAGGTAAAGCTCAACCCGCCCGAGGAGTTCATGGGGCGCTACCCGCACATGCTCTCCGGCGGCCAGCGCCAGCGCGTCTCCACGGCCCGCACGCTCATCCTTAACCCGATGATGCTCGTGGCCGACGAGCCCGTGTCTATGATAGACCTGTCGACCAGGGCCGAGATCCTGCACATGATGAAGGACGTCCAGCGCGACCTGGGACTCACGTACCTCTACATCACGCACGACCTGTCCACGGCGCGCTACTTCACAGACCGCATAGCGGTCATGTACCTGGGACGCATCGTGGAGATGGGCAAGGCCGACGACCTCATCGACAACCCCCTGCACCCCTACACCAAGGCGCTCATCAGCGCGGTGCCGGAGCCGGAGACGGGCAAGGTCGACATCATAAAGGAGCTCCCGATATCGGGAGAGATACCCTCGCCTGCCAATATCCCCTCGGGCTGCCGCTTCCACACGCGCTGCCCCTTCGCCAAGCCCGAGTGCTCGGCCGAGGCAGAGCCAGAGCTGCAGGACGTGGGCAACGGCCACCTGCACGCCTGCCGCAGGTACAAGGAGATCATGTAAGGAACCGCGTACCTTAGCCAGGCTTACGTAGCCTTGGCACGTGCCTGCCGAAAAGCCGCCGGGACTTCCCGGCGGCTTTTCCTTCCTCTAGCCGCTTGGTTCATCCGGCCAAAGCCGAATCCCGGGCGGGCGTGCGCTCAGGAACCAGCCGGCGAGCGCGCCCGGCCGCGCTCGCCTAGCCCGCGCCGCGGCGCCAGGTACAGCGAGGCCGAGGCCGCGAAGGGCAGGGCCGCGGCGAGCCATACGACCTGTACCGAGGCATGCCGCTTGAGGTACCCGAAGGCCAGCGAGGCCGCTATGCCTCCCGACTGGGTAGCGAGCGACGCGAGCGATAGGAGCGACGAGCGCGCCCCCGAGGGCGCCACGGCGTTGAGCGCCGAGCCCTCCGCCACGGAGGCGGCTCCGTTGGCCAGCATGAGAGCCACGTAGAACATGGAGAAGCCGCCGGCAGAGCCCTGGAGCGCCAAGGCGACGAGGGCCGCGGCCGTCGCCAGGCGTAGCGCGGCGAGGATACCGAGGCCGATAGGCGCCCGGAGTCGACCGAGGACAAGGCCCGCGGCAGAGCCGCCGAGTACGGCCGCGGCGAAGTAGGCGGCCTGCAGGAACCCCAAGGCGGCCGTGCCGCTAGCCCCTCCGAGCAGCTCGACGAAGCGAGGCTGCCAGTAGACCTCCACGGCGTTGAAGGCCAGGCCCCAGGCCGCCGCGCCGGCCATCATCCTGGCTACGACGGGATCCGCCGCTAGCGCGGCCCGAGCCTCCCCGATGACGGATATCGCTACCTCGCGGAGCCCCTTCGATCCTCGCCCCCGGGGCGGGCGATTATCCCCGGGTACGGCGAGAGCTGCGAGGGCGCCGAGCGCTACGGCCAGGGCCTGGGCCGCTAGGTTTCCCGAGTAGTCCCAGGCCCCCGGCGCCAATCGCCGCCAGAGGCCGGGCAGGAGCCCTCCCGCGAGCGCGCCGAGGGCCAGTCCCATCGCCTCCCCGCTGTTCATCGCGGCCATGAGGCGAGGCAGCCGTTCCTTGCCTCGAGCCTCTATGAACCTTTCCGTCATAAGGGCCTCGACGGAGCCCGATGATAAGGCCCTCGAGCAACCGTAGACGGCAAGGGCAAGGCACGCGCCGGTCAGGCCTCCCGCGGCCGCCAGCGCGGCGTACCCCGCGACGGCTACGCCGCAGGACGCGAGGTAGACGCGCTTACGCCCTACCGTATCGGAAAGGAGCCCGCTCGGCAGCTCGAGCAGCACGACGGCCGTCGACATGGACGCCACGGGCAGGCCCACCGACGCCACGGGGATATCCTTGGACAGGAGCATGAGGACGAGGACGGGACTGGCTATACCCACGGCGCCCCAATGAAAGAAGCGATTGATGAAGGCAAGGGCTAGCATGGCACTCCCTCTTCCGGCCGTGGAGGGCGAGGCAGGAGCTGTAGCTGTACCGCCACCATGGTCCTGCCGGCCTCACGCGGAGCCTCTGGATCGTAGCGGGGATAGCGTTCAATGACATCGCTTAACTCCCGCTCGAGCGAGCGGAGCCCTTCGGGATCCAGTGAGAGCGCCCAATCCGATAGGCCGCCCGCGTGGCGCCAAGGTCCCGCCGAGTCAGGCAGGCCGGCTATCCAGGCCGCGCTTCGATCGGCGTGGGCCATGGCCACCGCTCGGAGGAATTCTGCGCCCAGGAGCGCCGTCTCAGCCTCGCCGGTCCCCGCGTCGCCGCCCGCACTATCGCCGTCCCTCGCCTCCCGTGGAGACGCGCCTCCGAGCGGCGCTCCCCCGAGCGACCCGGCGTCGTAGTAGGTCGAGGAATGGCAGGCTCGCCACCGGCGCTCGCGCCTCGATGGACGATCCTCTCCGGACGGCGCTTCCCCGCTGGACGGGCGGCTCGCCTCCTCTACCATGCCGAAGCCGGCGAGCTGCCGGAGGTGGTAGCTCGTAGCGCCGCTCGACTCTCCCAGGCGCTTTCCGAGCTCGGTGGCCGTGGCCGGCCCGAACTCCCTGAGCGCCCCGAGGAGTCGCAGGCGCAAGGGGTGAGCCAGGCCTTTCAGGGTTCTCGGGTCGAGCCGGAGCGGCTCCCTATCGATAGGCTTATCGCGTTCCATACG
>CAZNNA010000166.1:0-7489 GCA_964573825.1 uncultured Treponemataceae bacterium | reverse complement strand
GCCGGCGGCGCGTCGGTCCAGATCGGCGCGCCCATAGTGCAGAAGACGGTCGCCGAGGTCCTGGAGGCGGCGCGCGACGCCGGCCTCTATACGGCGGTTACCGACTGCGGCGCCGGGGGACTGTCCTCGGCGGTCGGGGAGATGGGCGCCGAGCTCGGCGTCGACGTGGACCTGGCGAAGGCCCCGCTCAAGTACCCGGGCCTGGCGCCCTGGGAGATATGGCTGTCCGAGGCCCAGGAACGCATGGTCGTCGCCGTACCGCCGGACAAGGCCCCCGCGCTCCGTGGCCTCTGCGACGGCCTGGACGTGGAGATGACCGAGCTCGGCCGCTTCTCGGGCGACGGCCGCCTCGTGGTCCGCTACCGGGGCGAGCCGGTCGTCGACATGGACTGCGCCTTCCTGCACGCCGGTCCGCCCCAGCGCCGCCTCGTCGCCTCTCCGGGCGAACGCGCCGAGCCGTCGCCTCGGGCGAGCGCCGGGAACGCCGGCGGAGCCCCCGTCCCCTCGGAGGCGCTCCTGGCCATCCTCTCGCATCCGGCCGTCGCCTCGCGGGAATCGACGGTCCGGCTCTACGACCACGAGGTCCAGGGAGCCACGGTACTCGGCCCCTACGACGGCCGGCTCCGCGACGGCCCCCAGGACGCCGCGGTACTCAAGCCGAGGGAGGCCGTAGGCTCCTTCGCCTTCGCCCTGGGCAACGGCTTCAACCAGCGCTACGGCGCGGCCGACCCGTACCGCATGGCGGTCTCCGTCGTCGACGAGGCCGTGCGCAACGCCGTGGCGGTCGGCGCCGATCCCGACCGCGTCGCGATCCTGGACAACTTCTGCCTGGGCGACCCTACGAGGCCCGAGACTATGTGGGACCTCCTCGAGTCGGCCCGAGGCTGCTTCGACGCGGCCGTCGCCTTGGGAACGCCCTTCATATCCGGCAAGGACTCCTTCAACAACGAGTACCTGGCGCCGGGGGGCCGTCGGGCCGCCATACCGCCCTCGCTCCTCATCTCGTCTATGGGCATAGTGCCGGACGCGGGCAGGGTACCGGGCAGCGACCTCAAGGCCGCGGGGGACCCGCTCTACCTGGTAGGCGCGCCGAGGCCGGCCTTCGGCGGCTCGATCTACGCCGAGCTCTACGGCCTCCCGGCCGCCTCCGACGAGCGACGGGGGACAGCCGACGCCCTACCGCCGGCCGCGGCTCCCGAGGCGCGGGAGACCTACCGGGCGCTCCACGCGGCCATGCGCGCGGGGCTCGTCCGCGCCTGCCACGATCTCTCGGACGGCGGCCTCGCGGCGGCCGTAGCGGAGATGTGCCTGGGCGGGGGGCTCGGCGCGTCGGTAGACGCGGGCGCGTCGGTAGACGCGAGCGCGACATTAGTCGCGGGCGCGTCGGTAGACGCGACGGCCGCGCTCTTCGGGGAGACCAACGGCTGCCTGGTCGTCGAGGTTGACGCGAAGAGGGCTATAGAGTTCCAGGCGCTCATGGCGAACGTCGCCTGCCGACGCCTCGGAGAGGTCGGCGACTCGGGCCGACTAGTACTGCGCGCGGGAGGCTCGATCATCGACCTGGGCCTCGACGACATGAAGTCGGCGTACGCCGGCAAGGGAGGCGAGGCATGAAGGCGCCCAAGGCACTCGTTCTGCACGCGGCGGGCACGAACCGCGATCCCGACGCCTGCGTGGCGCTCCGCCTGGCGGGGGCCGAGCCCGAGGTCGCTCACGTCAACCAGCTACGCTCCGGCGAGCGGCGCCTGTCGGACTACGCGCTCCTCGTCATTCCCGGAGGTTTCTCCTACGCCGACGCCCTGGGCGCCGGCCGCCTCCTCGCCCTCGACCTCGCCTCCTACTTCGCCGACCAGGCCGCCGCCTTCGTCGAGTCGGGCAAGCCGGTCATAGGCATCTGCAACGGCTTCCAGGTCCTCGTCAAGGCCGGCATCCTGCCGGGGACGGGCGAGGCCGTCGCGGACGGTTCGCGCCGGGCCACGCTGGCCCGCAACGAGCGCGGGCGCTTCGAGTGCCGCTGGACTACCATGGCCGCGCCGCCCTCGGCCTGCGCCTGGACGCGCGGGATCGAAGGGCTCCTCTCCTGCCCCATAGCCCACGGCGAAGGGCGCCTGCTCGCCGCCTCACCCGAGGCGCTGGAGGGCCTGCGGAAGGACGGCCTCATAGCCCTCGCCTACGCAAGGCCCGACGGCGCCCCGGCGAGCGGCGCGTACCCGTACAATCCCAACGGCTCGGACTCCGACATTGCGGGGCTCTGCAACCCGGCGGGCAACGTGCTCGGGCTCATGCCCCACCCGGAGAACAACGTCGTCCTCCGGACCCGCGACGGCGAGGCCCGAAGGGCCGCTACCGAGGCCTGCCTCCGGCTCTGGAGGAACGGCGTGGACCTGGCTAAGAACCTATAAGGAGGCATCATGAAGGCATTCAAGGATTGCGAGCTCGGGCTGCCCGGCAAGGCCTCGGGCAAGGTCAGGGACTGGTATACGCTCGGCGACGGTAGGCGCCTCTTGGTCACCACCGATAGGCTCTCGGCCTTCGACCGCGTCCTGGCGGCGGTGCCCTACAAGGGCCAGGTCCTGAACCAGCTCTCCGCCTGGTGGTTCGAGGAGACCAAGGACATCATCGGCAACCACGTCCTATCCGTTCCCGATCCTAACGCCCTCGTCGCGCGGGAGGTCGAGCCCCTGCCCATCGAGTGCATCGTGCGCGGCTACATCACCGGCGTCACGTCGACCGCCCTCTGGTACCGCTACTCCCTCGGGGAGCGTAGCATCTACGGCTACGGCTTCCCCGAGGGGCTCCGTAAGAACGACGCCCTGCCCGAGCCCATCATCACGCCGACGACCAAGGGCGGCCCCACGGGCCACGACGAGCGCCTGACCTGCTCCGAGGTCGTGGAGAAGGGCTACCTCGACGAGGCGACCTGGGACGTCGTCGGCAAGGCGGCGCTGGCCCTCTTCGCGCGCGGCCGGCAACGGGCGGCGGCGGCCGGCCTCCTCCTCGTCGACACCAAGTACGAGTTCGGGCGGGCGCCCGACGGCACCGTCCTCCTCATCGACGAGGTGCACACGCCCGATTCCTCGCGCTACTGGAAGGCCGATTCCTACGCCGCCCGCCTGGCGGAGGGCCGCGAGCCGGAGAGCTTCGACAAGGAGTTCGTACGCCTGGCCTACGCAGAGCTCGGCTACCGGGGCGACGGCCCCGTTCCAGAGCCGCGCGCCACCCTCTGGGACGAGACGAGCGCGCTCTACCGCGCCGCCTATGAGAAGATAACGGGCAGGGCCTTCGAGCCGGGCGAGCAGCCCGTCGGGCCGCGGCTCGAGCGCAACCTGCGCGCGGCGGGGCTGCTCCGATGAGCGGCGCGCCCGATACCGGAAGCGGCGCGGCGGGCGGCCCGCTCGCAGTCATACTGATGGGCTCCAAGGCCGACGAGGCCCACTGCCGGAGGATTGCCGACGCGCTGGCCTCGCTCGGCGTCCGCTCCGAGACGCGGATAGGCTCGGCCCACAAGACCCCCGCCCACGTGTCCGCCCTCCTCGCCGCGTACGAGGAGCGAGGCGGCCCGCGCGTCTATATCACGGTGGCCGGCCGCTCCAACGCCCTCTCGGGCTTCGCCTGCGGCGCCGTGGAGGCGCCGGTCATAGCCTGCCCGCCGCCCTCGGAGGCCTACGGCGGCGCCGACGTCTACTCGTCGCTCCGCATGCCCGGCGGCATAGCCCCGGCCGTCGTCCTCGACCCGGCCAACGCCGCCCTGCTCGCCGCCAAGATACTCGGCCTCTGCGACCCGGGCGTGGCCGCCCGCGTCCGCGCCTTCCGCCAGGCCAACGCCGAGGCCATCCTGGCCGACGACAAGGCTCTGCGAGGCGACGACGCGACCCTCCGCGGCGACGAGGGAACGCGATGAGCGAGCTCGACAAGGCCCGCGAGGAATGCGGCGTCGTCGCCATACGCGACGGCGACGGCGCGAGCGGCGCCGCCCGCGAGGCCTTCTACGCCCTGTTCTCCCTGCAGCACCGCGGCCAGGAATCCGCGGGCCTCGCCTCCTCCGACGGTAGGCGCGTCACGGTCAAGAAGGGCCTCGGCCTGGTCTCCGGCGCCTTCTCCGAGGCCGACATCGCCGCTCTCGAGGGCGCCATGGCCATAGGCCACACGCGCTACTCCACGACGGGCGAGCCGAGCCTCCGCAACGCCCAACCCTTCTACCTCGAGACGAGGCACGGCCCGCTCGCGCTCGCTCACAACGGCAACCTGGTCAACGCTGCCGAGCTCAGGCGCGGCCTCCTCGACAAGGGCGTGGGCCTGGGCTCGACCTCCGACACGGAGGTCATGGTGATGATGCTCGCCGGCGCCGAGGGCGACAGCTGGCCCGAGCGCATAGCCTCGGCCATGCGCGCCTGGCGCGGCGCCTACTCCGTTACGGTACTCACGGCCGACGGCGCCTACGCGGCCCGCGACCCCTGGGGCTTCCGGCCGCTCTGCGCCGGGCGCCTCCCCGGCGGCGGATCGGCCGCGGCCAGCGAGACCTGCGCCCTCCTGACCCTCGGCTGCTCGGGCGCCCGGGACCTGGCGCCGGGCCGCGTCGTAGAGCTGGGCCCCGACGGCCCCGTAGACCGCGGCGGGCTCGAGCCGGCCCGACCGGCCTCCTGCGTCTTCGAGTACGTCTACTTCTCGCGGCCCGACTCCACCTGGAACGGCATCCAGGTCCACGAGGCCCGTAGGCGCTTCGGCGCGGCCCTGGCCCGCGAGGCCCCGGCCGCGGCGGACGTCGTCATCGCCGTGCCCGACTCGTCGATATCGGCGGCCATAGGCTACTCCCAGGCCTCGGGCCTTCCCTACGACGAGGGCTTCGCCAAGAACCGCTACATCGGCCGGACCTTCATCCAGCCGACCCAGGCCCTGCGGGACCAGGGCGTGGCGCTCAAGTTCAACGCCATGCCCGGCACGGTCCGGGGTCGCCGCGTCGTCGTGGTGGACGACAGCATCGTGCGGGGGACGACGACGGGACCGCTCGTGCGCCTCCTCAGGGACGCCGGCGCCGCCGAGGTCCACGTACGCATAGCCTGCCCGCCCATACGCCACCCCTGCTACATGGGCGTCGACATGGGCACGCGCGAGCGGCTCATAGCGCACCGCCTCCCGGTCCAGGGCATACGCGAGGCGGTGGGCGCCGACAGTCTCTCCTACCTGTCGCTCGAGGGGCTACTCGGCGCCCTCGGGCAGGCTCGTTCCGATGGGAGCGACGCTACGAACACGAACGACGCGTCCGCGCGAGGCTGGTTCTGCGACGCCTGCTTCTCCGGAGACTATCCGCTGGACGTCCTGGGGGCGGCCGGCAAGGACGGATTCGAGGTTATATGAAGATACTACTAGTCGGATCGGGCGGCCGGGAGCACGCCATCGCGAGGCGCCTCGCCGCCTCGGCGCTCACGGAAGAGCTCGTCATCGCCCCGGGCAACGCGGGCACGGCGAGCCTCGGGCTCAACGTAGCGGTCAAGGCCGACGACGTGCCCGCCCTCGTCGACCTGGCCTTCGAGCGAGGGTCGGACCTCGTCGTAGCGGGCCCGGAGGCGCCCCTGGCCCTGGGCCTCGCCGACGCGCTGGCCGAGCGCTCCAGCAAGGCAGGGCGCCGCGTCCTCTGCTTCGGGCCTAGCCGCGAGGCGGCCAGGCTCGAGTCGTCCAAGGCCCATGCCAAGGCGACGATGGCTCGCCTCGGGGTACCGACCGCGAGGGGGCGATCCTTTACCGACTTCGAGGCCGCGGCGGCCTACGCGAGCGCCGCCGACTTTACCCTCGTGGTAAAGGCCTCGGGCCTGGCCGCGGGCAAGGGCGTCTACCTACCCTCGTCGCCGGCCGAGGCGGTCGGTATACTCCACGGCCTCCTCAGGGGCGGGCTCCGGGGCGAGGCCGGCGAGGAGGTCGTCGTAGAGGAGCGCCTTACGGGCGAGGAGGCCTCAGTCCTGGCCTTCTGCGACGGCACGCGCAGGGCCCTCATGCCCAGCGCCCAGGACCACAAGCGCCTCCTCGACGGCGACGAGGGACCGAACACCGGCGGCATGGGCGCCTACGCTCCCGCGCCGGCCTGCCCGCCCGAGCTCGCCGAGGAGATAGCCCGACTGGCCATCGACCCGATCCTAGCGGACCTGGCCGCCCGCGGAACGCCCTTCGTAGGCGTCCTCTACGCCGGCGCCATGCTGACGCCCGCAGGACCGAAGATACTGGAATATAACTGCCGCTTCGGCGACCCCGAGGCCCAGGCCCTCCTCGAGCTATTCGACGGGGACCTGGCCGCGACGCTAGCCGCCTGCGCGGCGGGAGACCTCCGCCAGGCCCCCCCGCGCTGGAAGGAAGGGGCGGCCGCCTGCGTCGTCATGGCCGGCGCAGGCTACCCCGAGGGCCGCGACGAGGCTGCGGCGCTGTCGGGGCTCGGCCCCCTGGGCTCGGCCTACGTGCTCCACGGCGCCACGGCGGAGGAGCCCGGGCGAGGAATCGTCTCCGGCTCGGGTCGCGTCCTGTCGGTTACGGCCTCCGGGCCGGACCTCGCCTCGGCCCTGAAGGCCGCCTACGCCAAGGTAGCCGAGGTCGGCTTCCCCGGCGCCCGCTACCGCCGGGACATAGGCGCCCGGGGCCTACGGCGCCTCGGCGCCACCCCCGCGCCCGCTCCGGCGGGCTCGGCCTACGCTAGCTCCGGCGTCGACATAGACGCGGGCAACGAGGCGGTCAGGCTCATGTCGCGAGCGGTCAAGGCCACCTACGGCCCGGCGGTCCTCGGCGGCATAGGCTCCTTCGGCGGGCTCTATTCCGCGGCGGCCCTCAAGGGCATGGCCGATCCCGTGCTCGTCGCCTCCACCGACGGCGTCGGGACCAAGGTCAAGATCGCGGCGGCCGCCGGCTCCTACCGGAGCATAGGCATGGACATCGTCAACCACTGCATCGACGACATACTCGTGCAGGGCGCCAGGCCGCTCTTCTTCCTCGACTACTTCGCCAGCTCGCGCCTCGATCCCGAGGTCGTCGCCGAGGCCGTGGGCGGCATGGCCGAGGCCTGCTCCGCCTCCGGCTGCGCGCTCATAGGCGGCGAGACCGCCGAGATGCCGGGCGTCTACCGCGACGGCGAGTTCGACGTGGCCGGTACCATCGTCGGCGTCGTCGAGCGCTCGGCCCTCCTGCCCAGGGCGGGCATCGCGGCGGGCGACGTCCTCGTCGGCCTACGCTCCGATAGCCCGCACACCAACGGCTACTCCCTGGCGCGCAAGGCCTTCGAGGGCGTCGACCTCGGCGCCTATAGGCCCGAGCTCGGCGAGAGCCTCAACGACGCGCTCCTCAGGCCTCACCGGTCCTACCTACCCGTCCTCCTCCCCGCGCTCGAGGGCAGGCCCGGCCTCGTCAAGGGACTCGCCCACATCACCGGCGGCGGCTTCGTAGAGAACGTACCTCGCATCCTGCCGCCCGGACTCGAGGCAGTCGTACGGCGCGGCTCGTGGCCCGTGCCCCC
>CAZNNA010000165.1:0-7588 GCA_964573825.1 uncultured Treponemataceae bacterium | reverse complement strand
GTATGGGGAAGCGCGAGAAGGACACGCCCAGGTCGCCCCGGAGCGTGTTGCGCAGGTAGTTGCCGTACTGGACTATGAGCGGCTTATCGGTGTCCAGGCCGAAGGCTGCCCGTATGGAGTCGAGCTGCTCGGGCGGTATGCTCTCCATCTTATCGAGCAGGGCCCGCGCGGGGTCTCCCGGCATGAGGCGCGGCAGGAGGAAGTTGAGCGACAGCGCCACGAACAGCGTGACGAGCAGCATGCCGAATTTTCTGGCGAAGTATTTCAAGGGGCGGGTCTCCTCGCCCCCCGGCCGCCCCGCGAGGGACGACCGGGGGGACGCCCCGGGACATTCGGGCCACGGCCTATGCAGGCCGAGAGCCCCGTACGCCCGGGGACGGGATCGGCGTTACCTCACTTGAGGTGAACGTTCAGGTAGATCGGGGCCTTCTGCATGCCGAGGGTAGTCGGCCAGGCGTAGGGATTATCGGCGCTCGGCCAGCCGACGAAGCGCTTGGTGTTGTACTCGAACCAGTTCGGGTTGAAGAACAGGGGCACGCAGGGCGTATCCTTCATGAACTGCTCTATCACCGCGGACATGTACTGCTTCTGCTTGGCCGGGTCGGGCTCGGAGCGGTAGGCGGCGAGCTTCTCGTCGATGAGCGGGTGCTTGTAGCGCATGTTGTAGTAGGCCTTGTTGTCGGTGCCTATGGGGGCGAAGTCGACAGAGCGCATCCAGCGGTTGAACTGGTAGAAGGGGTTGGAACCGGTCACGCTGATGGAGAAGGCCATGTCGGTGCTGCCCATCGCCAGGTTCTTCTGGAAGGGATCCGGCCAGGCTTCCTGGGAGACGATGCCCTCGATGCCGATGTCCTTGAGCTGGCTCGCCACGGTCTCGGCGGCGCCGACCCAGTCGGTCCAACCGGTCGGGACGACGATCTTGAACGACATCTGCTGCCCGGCCTTCTCGTAGATGCCCTTGGCGTTTAGCTTATAGCCCTCGGCCTCGATCATCTTCTTGGCCTTGGCCACGTCGCGCTTGATGCCGTACTTGGTCATGCCGGCCTTGGCTATGTCGGCGAAGCCGGCCTTGACGGCGCTCATGGTCGCCGGCACGGGGCTCGGGACCATCTTGCGGGTGACGTCGCGCTGTGACACGCCCATGGCCACGGCCTTGCGGATATTGACGTTATCGAAGGGGGCCTTGAGGTTGTTCATGTACAGGTAGACGAGGTTTCCCTCTCCGAACCAGTACTTGTGGTTATCGGGGTCGGCCTTGACGTACTCGTCTATGTTGGTGATCAGGTAGCAGGCCCAGTCGTACTCGCCGGCTATGAGCTTGAATCCGATCTGGTCGTTGGTCGTGGAGACGTACTGAACGCCGTCGATGTACGGGAGGGGCTTGCCGTCCTTGGCCTTCTGCCAGTAGTGGGGGTTGCGGACGAGCTTGTAGGCCTGCTCGCTGAAGGAGGCGGGATCGAGCATGAAGGCTCCGGTCGCCACGGGCATGTCGTTGCCGGTCCAGTTGACGGGGTCGGCGACCTTGGACCACACGGCCTTGGGTACTACGTAGAGCGACCCGAACTTCTCGAGCGCCGTCACGTTGACGTCCGCGAAGGTGAAGGTGACGGTGTTGCCGGCGCCGGCGGTGACGGTCTGGAGGCCCTCGGCCCAGAGGCCGGCCAGGTCCAGCGCCTTGCTATCCTTGCCGAGCATGGCGGAGAAGACGACGTCCTCGACGGTCATGGGGCTGCCGTCGTTGAACTTGACGTCCTTGCGGACGGTGAAGGTGATGGACTTGAGGTCCTTTGACCAGGCCCACTTCTCGGCCAGCCAGGGATTGGCGCTGGCGTCCACCATGTTGAAGTAGATGAGGGCCTCGTACATGGTGCCCGTCGTCGTCTCCAGGCAGGCGGAGCTGAAGGGATTGAAGTTCTTGATGAGGACGCCCTGCTTGGTCGGCGTCACGGTCAGGAACCCGCCGCGCTTCGGGGCCTGCCCGAAAGCCAGCGAGGCGGCCAGGATGCAGAGCATCGCGGCCAGGATTGCGCGCTTCTTCATTACGATCCTCCTTACTCAGTCTGATGCGCCGAGCAGCTTGGCCATGAGTATCTCATCGGCGTAGCCGTCGGAAAGGAGGAAGGCCGCCTTCTTGCGCCCCTCCTCCCGGAATCCCATACGTACGTAGAGCGCGTGGGCGGTCTCGTTACGGTCGATATGGCCGAGCCCGAGCCGGCTCACGCCGACCGTCCCGGCCCAGGCCTCCACGGCGCGGAAGAGCGCCGTGCCCACGCCCCGGCCACGGAAGCCCTCGCGTATAGCTATGACTATCTCCGCCGCGTGGCGATTGCGGCGCGCGGTCCCGCCGCGGGCCGCCAGGAAGCCTACGAGCCGCGATCCCGCGCCGTCGCCATCGCAGGCGACCAGTATGGTAGAGTTCGGCTCGGAGAGGATGTCGTCTACGAGGCGCGCCATGGCCTCGGCGCTCGTGGTTCGCTCGCCGGACTCGTAGAGCAGGTAATCGCTCTCCGCCTCGGTGGCCTTGCGTAGTTCCAGGTAGGCCTCGGCCTCGTCCCGCCGGAGGGGCCTGACTACTATATCGCTCATGCGCTTCGTTCTCCCTGGGCCTCGGCCGTCTCGCTAGGATCGGCGGCCCCGGCGGCAAGTATACCATAGCCGGGCAGGGCGTCGACTCGGGCGGCCAGGGCCTCCCTCCAGGCGCCTATGCCGTCCTTGACCCGGGGATGCACGCGGTTGGTCAGGGCTACGAGGCCCCGGCCGCTCCGCGGGTCGTAGCGTAGCGACGTACCGGTGAAGCCGGTATGCGTCGCCCTTCCCTCCCCGTCCAGGGCCCAGCCTAGGCCCCTGACGATCGCGCCGGCGCCGGCCTGGGGCCGGAGCGCCTCGTTCCGCAGGGTAGCGGGCAGGAAGGAGCCCTCGTCCCAGAACGCGAGGTAGCGACAGAGGTCGCCCGCGGTAGAGAAGAGGCCGGCGTGCCCGGATACACCGGAGAGTCCGTAGTGGCAGTTGGCGTCGTGGGCCTCGCCGCGTATGGCGCCCGGGCGCCGGGGCAGGGCCTCGAGCTCGTCCCGGGTCAGGCGGAAGGGGCCCTCGTGGCCGCCTACCACCGGCCGCCCCTCGATGAAGGCCAGGGCCATGCCGCGCTCGAACTCGTTGCCCTCCTCGGTCGGCGCGAAGCGCGCGCCGGAGAAGCGGCCGCCGGGCCCGGCCTCGCCGGCGGGACGGTAACCCGTCGTTTCCATGCCGAGCGGCGAGAACACGAGGCGCCGGGCCAGGGCGGGCAAGGGCTCGTCCCAGAGGCGTTCCAGGGCTATGCCGAGGAGGATGAACCCGAGGTCGCTATACTCGACGGAGGAACCCGGCTCGTAGGAAGGACGCTCGGAGGCTATCGCCGCGAGGTAGGCCTCCCGGCCGCGAAGGCGAGCGAAGTAGGGCCGCCAGGCCGGCAGGCCCGAGCCATGCGACAAGAGCCTACGCAGGGTGGGCATCCGCGAGTCGGCGCCCCAGGCGCCGGACGAGAGCTCGGGCAGGCAACGCGTCAACGATCCGTCCAGGCTGGCGCGGCCCGCGGCCACGGTAAGCAGGGCGAGCGGCAGGGCGGCCACCACCTTGGTAAGGGACGCCAGGTCGTAGACCGTCGCCTCGTCGACGGGCTCCCCTCCTTCGTAGGAGGTAGCGCCCCGCGCGGCCGAAACGGCCCCGCAGCTACCGCGCGACCTAAGCGCGACAACGCCGCCGGGGAAGGTCCCCGCGCGTATGCCCTCGTCGAGGCAGGTCCCTAGCGTCGCCCGAGCTACGCCGTCCGGAGAGGTCGATGGATCCATGACCGTTCGAGTATACGACACATTATTTCATCGGGCAACAAGAATCGCTAAAAGGAATTTTCGCCTAAGCGCAGGCTTTCCGGTCCAGCCGACTGATTTAAAAAGCGAAACGCGGTATATTGCTAGTCGTGCGCTCCGTACGGAGGCATACATCACACTCGCCATCGTGGAGTGACCATGAAACGCATACTCGCGCTATGTACGACGCTTTGCGTCGCCTGCGGCGGACTCTTCGCGCAGGACTCGACCCTTACCCCCGACGAAGCCTACGTCCTCGAGAAGGCCAGGCAGAAGTACGAGCAGTCGGGCCAACCCGGGGCGCCCGCGACCGCCGGGGCAACCGAGGAATCGCCTACCGCGCCGCCCCCGGCGATCGTTCCACCCCCGGCTACCGCGCCGACCGACGGCGGCTCTTCCAAATCGGTTACCGTCTATAAGAGCGATACCACCGTCGTGACCGTAGAGGTCACGAAGAGTCCGCGGGATTCGAGCGACGACGATCCCTCGGGCGACGAGTACCCGTACTTCCCCTTCGTCGTCTCCTTCGTTCCCGGGCTAAGCATTCCCTTCGGGACCTACGATACCTCCATGGCCTACGGCGCCATAGGCTCGCTCGTAGGCTCGCTCCACGGCATCCAGGGCGCCGGCGTCTTCTGCCTCGCCGACGGCCCCGTCCGCGGGTTCCAGGGGGCGGGCGTCTTCAACATCGCCGAAGGCCTCGACGGATTCCAGGGAGCGGGCGTCTTCAACATAGCGGAGGACGTCCACGGCTTCCAGGGCGCCGGCGTCTTCAACATCGCCGACGACGTCGAGGGCGTCCAGACCGCGGGCGTCTTCAATATCGCCGACAGGATGGACGGTTTCCAGGCGGCCGGCGTCATCAACGTCAACGACAAGGGCTCCGGCGTCATGCTGGGACTCATCAACGTCTCCGACGAGTTCGACGGCGTGGCCATCGGCCTCCTCAACTTCATAGGGAACGGCGTCAACGACCTGGGCATAGACTACCAGTTCGCCTCCGACACGGCCTACGCCACGCTCCGCTCCGGTACGCGGGCGCTCTACGCCAGCGTCTTCGCGGGCCTGCCCGCCGCCGACCTGGCCCGGAGCGCGGAGCGGCTAACCGTGGGCGCGGGCCTCGGGCATCGCTTCCGGGTGCTCTTCATGAGCCTGGACGCCGAGCTGGGCACAGAATCGTCCTTCGATCCGGTCGCCCTGAACGCCCTCGCCTCCTACCTGAGGACCGGGGACGAAGGCGCCTTCGCGGGGCTGGCGCCCTGCTCCGATCCCTTCGCCAGGACCTTCGGCTTCCTGCGCCTGAGCCTCGGCTTCGGCGAGCGACGCGGCTTCGGCCCCTACGCGGGCATTAAGACGGATTTCGCCGTCAAGGGTTCGGGCGCGGTACCGGGACACCTACGCAGCGCCTTCGGGGCGGCGGCGCCCTACGAGCTCGGCCTGTTCGGCTACACGCTTGAATTCTGGCCGAAGTGGTTCGTAGGCATACAATTCTAGCGCTCGGAGGCGACGCGCGGTATACTCTGCTCGTCGCCTCTTCCATAGGGAGAGCGAGGCAAGGAGCGTATCGATGAAACGTATCGCCTTACTCGCGGCCGTCGCCGCCCTCGGCTTCCAGGCCTTCGCGGCCTCAGGCCCGGCCTTCGGGACCATAGACTACGCCGAGGGCAGCGCCGTGATCGTCCGCTCGGGCAAGCAGCTCGGCGAGGCCAACATAGGCGACGCCGTCCTGCCGGACGACATGATCAAGACCTCGGCCGACGGGCTCGTCGTCATAGCCCTGGATAAGAGCACCGGCATGCGGGGAACCCTGACCATCAAGGCCAAGTCGGTGGCCTACATACGGCTCAAGGCCGACGAAGCCGGCCCCAAGAGCACCATAGACCTGGTCTCGGGCCAGATAGGCTCCAAGCTCGCCAAGATAGCCGGCAGCCCGAGCCTCCAGGTCCAGACCGACTCCGTCGTGATGGGCGTCAGGGGCACCGAGTTCGCCATAGCGGGCTCGGTCAACGGCTCGGTCCTCGTCGTCTGCACGGAAGGCGCCGTGGCCTGTACCGACGGCGGCGAGCCCGTCGCCGTACCGGCGGGCAAGGCCCTGGAGAAGAAGGCCGGCCAGAGGCTGCGCCTCGTTCCGGTCGCCGTTTCCTCCGCCGAGCAGTTCCAGGAGCGTTGGATGGCCGACGAGATAGAGGCCTTCCGGGCCGACGCCCCGCGCGCGCTCGGCGACTTCGAGCGCCGCTACCGCGAGCAGCTCGGGCGCTTCAACGAGGCCTTCTCGCCGCTCCAGCGCAGCGATGTCCTGTCCAAGTGGATACGAGAGGACGCCGCCGGCCTCGTACCCCATTCCATGGACGCGACGGTGATCAAGGAGAAGAAGGCCATCATGAAGGACATCCTCGAGACGAGGAAGGTCCTCTTCATGTTCGAGCGCGTCTACTACCGCATCGTGGAGATCGAGGACATCATCCGGGGCACGGCCCTGGAGCGCGCCGAGATAGCACCCGGCCTGACCGCGGGCGAGTTCATCCGCAGGATCAAGGCCGACGCGCCGAGCCTGGAGAAGCGCGTCTTCCTCTTCCGCTACGCCGAGAAGCTCTACGAGCTACGCAACCAGGGCGGAGCCGGCCTCCCCGGCATGGGCTCGGGAGACGACGACTTCTTCGGCTCGTCGGAGGAGTGGGACTTCTAGCGTACCACGGCCAGGGTCGAGCCCGAGGGAGACTTCCGTACCTCGACCCTGGCCGGCATGCGCCCCCGGAGCTCGGCCACGTGGGACACGATGCCTATCACCCGGTCGCCCCGGACTCGGTCGAGCGCTATCATGGCCTTGTCCAGGGTCTCGTCGTCCAGCGAGCCGAAGCCCTCGTCTATGAAGATGCTCTCGAGCGCCGTGCCGCCGGCCCTGGACACGATGACGTCGGAGAGGCCCAGGGCCAGCGATATGGAGGCGAGGAATTTCTCCCCGCCCGACAGGCTCGACGCCGGGCGAGCCCGTCCCGTGAACGAATCCAGTACCTCCAGGTCCAACCCCACTCGGCCCCGGCCCCCGGACCGCCCCTCGGCCACGGCCAGGTCGTAGCGCCCGTCCGACATCTCCCGTAGGCGCATCGAGGCCCTGGCGGCCACGAGGGAGAAGTAGCGCGACAGGGCGAAGTTCTTGAACGACAGCCGGCGCCCCTCGGTGTCGCCGTTAAGGAGGCGGGAAAGCCCGACGAGCCGGTCTCCGCGGCCCCTGAGCGCCTCGCGCTCGGCCGAGGCCCTCGCGCGGGCCTCGAGGGCCTCGGCCAGCTCCCGCTCGGCGCGGGCGGCTTCCTCCGTGGCCTGTCGGGCCGCGCGGTACGACTCCCTGGCGGCCTCCGAGGCGGCCCGCGCCGAGCGGGAGTCGGGCCGCGAGCGGCCTTCCACGGCCCGCCGTACCGCGTCGAGCCTGGCGGCGTTCGCGGCCTCCGCCTCGGCGCGCGCCCTATAGGCCTTGCGCGCGGCCGAGAGCGCCGGCCCGTCGAGCGAGGCGGCCTCCCAGGCCTCCTCGTCGGCCAGGCCGGCCTCGGCCAGGGCGCCTCGGGCCTGCCGCTCGGCCTCCCCCAGGGCCGAGGCGGCCTCCCGCTCCCGGACGGAGGCGCTCGACGCGCGTTCCGCGCCGGCCGCCACGGCTCCCTTCCAGGCCTCGGCCGCCCGCTCGAGAGCCGCCCGCTCCGCCTCCGCGGCCTTCCTGTCGGCCGCCAGTCGCGCGAGCGCCGGCCCGGGATCGC
>CAZNNA010000164.1:0-7639 GCA_964573825.1 uncultured Treponemataceae bacterium | reverse complement strand
CGGAGCGCCGAGGCCATCCGCAGCTTCTCCGAGACCCCCTCGAGCGGAGCCCTGGCGGCGCTCCTCGGCGCGGCGCTCCTCTACGGGGTGCTCCACGCGGCCGGACCGGGGCACCGCAAGACGGTAGTCTTCTCGCTCTTCCTGAGCCGCGAGGCCGCGCCCTGGGAACCGCTCGCCGCGGGCTTCCTGGCGGCAGGCGTGCACGCGGGCGTCGGCGTGGCTATCGTGGGCGTCCTCTCGGCCGCCTACGACGCCGTCGCGAGCCTCGGGGACGCCGACCGCGTGGCCGCCTCCATCGATATAGCCACCTTCGGGCTCCTCATAGCGATCTCGGCCGCGCTCGCCGTAGGCAAGGCGATCAGCCTGGCCCGATACCGGGGACGCATCCATCAGCGCTCCGTCGGAGGCAAGGGCGGGCTCTACGGCATCGTCGTCGTATCGAGCCTCGTCCCCTGCCCCGGGGCCACCATGCTGCTCCTCTTCGCCATCTACGCGGGCCTCCCCTGGCTGGGCGTCGCGGCCGTGCTGGCTATGTCCCTGGGCATGGGTCTCGTGATATCGGCCGCCGGCTACCTGGCCTACGCGGGCCGCGAGCGGCTCTTCGCGCGGCTCAAGACGAGCGAGAGGGCCATGGCCATCGTCTCCGAGGGGCTCGAGCTCCTGTCCTACCTGGCGGTGCTTGCCTTTTCGCTCTACATGGCCTGGCCGGCCATCTCGGGCGCGCTATACTAGCTGTCCGGAAGGAAACGCGGCATGGTCGTACCCATAGAGATATATAATTTCATACGAGAGAAAGACATCAAGGCCATCATCGCCGAGGGAGGCCCCCAGGCGGCCCTGAGCGCGCTTTCCGATCAGAGAGCGCGCTTCTCCGCCTTCGCCTGGCGGCGCGTCGCCATGGCAGGCTCGCTCCTCGCCGTCGGGGCGCTGGCAAGGCTGAACGAGGCGCGATTAGGCGCCCTGTACGATAAGGCCGCCGCCCTAGCGCCCGACAACGCCATAGGCATCGCCTACGTCCTGGCGCTCTCCCTCCTCCTCAAGGCCGTTCCGTACCTTGGCCTCGTCGCCGGAGCCGTGATAGCCATTCCCACCGCCGTGAACGCCCTGGCCCTCGTTGTGCACGAGCTCTCGTGCAAGGAGACCATAAGCGCGGCCTCGGCAAGGCCCGTCGTAAACTACGGCGGGGAAACCAGGGAGCCTCGAGCCGTCTTGATAGAAGAACTGAAGGCCTACGCCGATCGGTACCATGACGAGGCCGACGCCGTTAAGCGCGCGCTAGCCCTGGCGCGCGGTCGCTCGGACTGCTTATCGCGCTCGCGCCGGGCCGGTCACGTAACCGGCTCGGCCTTCGTTGTCGACCCCGCGATGGAGCGCGTCCTCCTCGTGCACCACGCCAAGCTCGACGCCTGGCTGCAGCCCGGCGGCCACGTGGAGGCGGGCGAGACCGCCCTGACCGCGGCCCTCCGCGAGACGCTCGAGGAAACGGGCGTAGCCGCCGAGCCGGCCGAGCCGGGCAGCGTCTTCGACATAGACGTGCACGAGATACCAGCCAGGGGCGAGGCCAAGGCGCACCTGCACTACGACGTGCGCTACCTCCTGACTGCCGAGCCGGGCGAGACGACGGTCAGCCACGAGTCCAAGGCCGTCGAATGGGTCAGCCTCGACGAGGCGGCCAGGCGGAACCCTTCGGATTCGATAACCAGGATGATCGCGAAGGTCCGCGTCGCGAAGGTCCGCGTCGCGAAGGTCCGCATCGCGAAGGTCCGCGTCGCGAAGGTCCGTTCCGGTACGCCGGCGGCGGAAGGTCATGACGGCTAAGGCTCCTAGCCGGGGAGACGCGGCCCTACGTCGCAAGGCCCGCCCTCGCGCCCCGCTCGCGGCGGCGGCCGGAACGGCCTGCCTCCTTGGCGCCTGCGTCATCCTCCGGCCGCCTAGCCCGGCCTTTCCCGCGGGCGACGCCTACGCCGAGGCCCCGGTATCGAGCATCCAGGAACGCATCGTCAAGGGAGGGCTATCGCTCGAAGGCGCCAAGCGATTCACGGTAAGCGGCCGGAGCTATCCCAGCGACTGCACGGGCCTCGTCCGGGCGGCCTACGCCTTCGCCGACATCGACCTGGCCGCTCGCTTCGGCGAGTATCCTGGCAACGGCGTGCGTCGCCTCTATAGGACGCTCGAGGACGCGGGACTGCTCTACGCCACACGCTACCCGGCCCCGGCCGACCTCGTCTTCTGGGACGGCACCTACGACGTCGACGGCGACGGACACGGGGACGACGAGCTGACCCACGTAGGCCTCGTGCTATCGGCCGAGCCCGACGGCACGATACGCTACCTGCACTACCACTACCGCCTGGGCCCCGTTATAGAGCGCATGAACCTGACCCGCCCGAACGACGACTCATCCGACGGCGACGGCCGGGTCAACGCCTTCATGCGCATGAAGAGCGCCCCGGCTAGCCTCGGCGACAACGCCGCCCAGCTCTGGCGAGCCTTCGGGAAGGGTTACGAGCTAGTCCTTCCGTGAACTACCAGCGGCCGTAGGAGCGGCTCGAGCCCGTTCTCCTTTACCGCGTAGAGGGCCGCGAGCTGCTCGCCGAGCTCGCCCTTGGGGTAGCCTTTATGGGAGAACCAGACGACGTAGGCCTCCGGCAGGTCGATGAGGAGCCTGCCTGAGTACTTGCCGAAGGGCATGCGGGCGTTGGCTAGGCGAACGAGGAAGTCGGGGTCGAAGTCGTAGGGCGTCTCCATGGTCGCCCGAGGGTAGCACGGGAAGGCTAGGCTCGTCTCGCAAGGGTTCGTACCAGTTGCCTAGGACGGCCGGACGGGGATGAGGATGCGCGTCACGTAGAGCGAGCGGTCGCCCACCGACAGGCCGTCCACGTGGTTTATCTCCAGGGAGTCGCCCGCGCAACCGAGGCCGCGCCTAGCCATGTAGGCCGCCAGCAGCCTATACCCGCCGGGCAGCTCGTCGTACCAGCCGCGGAAGAAGTACGAGGCGCAGAGCCCCGGCGAGAGCGCCTTGGCGGCCGAGGGTAGGCGCGTGCGCGCGGCCTCCGAAGCGGGCCAGAGCACGACGAGGTCCTCCGGCGGGTCGAAGGTTCCGTCGACGATACGCTCGGCCCTAACGCGGGCGCCGAAGGCCGGCATGGCCGCCTCGCCCGATTCCAGGGCGGCCAGGAGGCGCCTGCCCGAGTCGTCGAGGTATCGAGGCTCCTCGCCGCCCGCCTCGAACTCGGCTATGGTCATGGCGGAGAAGGTCCCCATCCTGACGACCGACAGCTCGCCGGCCCGCCTGAGGCCCTCGACGGCCAGGCGCCTCGCGCGAGCCAGGCCGCGTCGCTGCATGCGCAGGCGACGGATCTCCCCACCCAGCCGCTCGTCATGGGCCTTCCAGCGCGCCAGGTTGACCTCGGGATCGGCCGAGTCGAGCGTCGCCCTGACCTCGGCCAGGCCCAGGCCCGTCTGCCTGAGCGCCAGGAAGGCGTAGAGCTCGTGGATCTGGGGCGCCAGGTAGTAGCGGTACCCGTTAGCCGCGCGACCCGCCGGGCGGAAGTAGCCCTTGGCGTCGTAGAAGCGCAGCGTCTGCCTGTCCAGGTTGAAGAGCTCGGCCATGCGCGCCACGCTGAGGCGTACCCGCGCGCGGCTCGAACTCTCGGCGGAAGGCTTCATGCCTTGACATTATAGCTACTATAACCCTTAAGAACAATCATCCGGCGATACGAATCGCCATACCTGGAGCGCCTTCCCATGCACGATCGTTTCTCCGGCGACTGGACTACCGGTCGCTTCCTCCGTTTCGTCTATCCGTCCGTGCTGATGCTCGGCTTCGTGGCCTTCTATAACAGCGCCGACGCCTACTTCGTCTCCACCTACGTGGGCAGGGAGGCCCTGGCGGCCCTTAACATCGTCCACCCCATCGTCAGCCTGCTCCTAGGCTTCGGGCTCATGCTATCGGTCGGCGGCTCGGCCATCATAGGCATACTGCTCGGCGCCAGGGACAAGGAAGGCGCCGGCAAGAAATTCACCCAGGTCATCCTGGCCAACCTGGGGCTTTCGGTCCTCGTCTGCGCCTCTCTGGCGATTAGCCTGGAACCGGTACTAGAGCTATTGGGAGCCCGGGGCGCCCTCCTCGAGCCGGCGCGCGATTACCTATCGGTCATGCTCGTCTTCGGACCTATCTTCTGCGTGACGCTCAGCTTCGAGTACCTGTCGCGAGCCGACGGCGCGCCCAAGGTCTCGCTCGTCGCCACCGTCGTCGGGGGTCTCGCCCACATCGCCCTGGACTACGTGTTCCTAGGGCTATTCGGCTGGGGCGTCAAGGGCGCCGCCTTCGCTACCGGAATCTGTAACATGCTGTCCTCGGGTATAGTCCTGGCCTACTTCCTATCGGGACGCTCAACGCTACGCTTCAGGCGAACGCGACTCGAGTGGCGCTTCCTGGCCTCGGCCTCGTTCAACGGCTCCTCGGAGCTCGTCAACGCGCTGTCGGCGGGCTTCGTCACCTTCCTCTACAACCGGACGGCGCTGGCCCTGCTCGGCGACGCGGGAGTAGCGGCGATCAGCGCGCTCATGTTCTTCAACTGGCTCGTCACCGCCATGCAGCTGGGCGCCAGCACCGGCTACGCGCCGCTCCTTTCCTACGCCTGGGGCGCGCGCGACAGGCGCCTCTTCGGCTTCTTCCTGAACGCCAGCCTCGTCGCCACGGCAGCCCTCACGGGCCTCGCGCTGGCGCTGGGACTGGGCCTCGGCCCGGCCATCATCGGCCTCTTCGACTCAGGCGACGCCGAGCTAGGCGGCCTCCTCGGCTCGGCCGTACGCGTCTTCTCGCTTCAATTCCTCTTCTCCGCCTTCAACATCTTCGCGAGCGGCTTCTTCACCGCCCTCGGGAACGGTAGGATATCCGCCATCATATCGGTACTACGCAGCCTCGCGGGTTCCATAACCGGCGTCCTCTTCCTGCCCGCCCTCCTGGGCATCGACGGCCTCTGGCTCGTCGGTCCCTTCGCCGAGGCGGCTACCTTCGTCTTCGCCGGCTACGCGCTCCTCAGGTTCCTGGGCAAGAGGAGGCGGGAGCAGGCTCGCGAGGAGCTGGTCAGGGTGGCCTGACCCTTGCGCCCCCGACGCCGAGGGGCTATCATCGCCCTAGCCGTTCCGGTTCGGAGGCTCCCATGGGCTTGTCCGCGGCGAGTTTCGAGCTCCTCAGGGCCATAGTCAGGCGGCTCTACGAGCGGCCCTTCTGCGAGGCGGTCTTCCAGGAAACGGCCAAGGCCGCCTGCGCCGTCATGGACGCGCAGTACTTCAGCCTGTTCCTCCTGCAGCAACCCAGGAACGCTCGCCCGCTGTTCCTCTCCAACAACCCGCCCGACTTCATACCCGTCTACCTCTCGGTGGCCAAGGAAGACTTCCTGATTCGGGACGTCATAGAGACGGGCGGGCCTTGCGTCCTCAGGCGCATGCACGCCTACGACGTGCTCGAGAACAGGAATTTCATAGCCGCGGTCCAGAGCGCCCGCCCCATATCCGACGTGGCCTACCTGCCGCTCATGCTGAACGGTAGCCTCTGGGGCTACTTCGCAGCGGGCCGCGCCGGCCTCGGAAGGCTCGCCTTCAGCGACGACGAGCTTCACGCCTTCCGCTTCATATGCTCGTTCATCGAGGACGCCTTCGTGCGCGCCCTAGCGCCCCCTCCGACGGCCGAGGACGAGGCCTGCCTGGACTTCGAGGGCAACGTCCTGGCCTCGGGCGCGAGGATGCGCGAGGCCCTGGAGGCGCTCTTCGGCGAGCGGGGAGCCAGGCTCGGCAGCGCCCGGGAGGAGCGCCGTTCCCGGCTCAGGGTCGCGATCCGGGCCTTCGTGCTCGAAGCGCCGAGGCCCGGCGGCGACAGGCTATGCCTCGAGGCGGGTCAGCGCAGCTTCCTCCTGGCCCTCTCGCGGGTCGCTCCCGTCCCCAGCGCCGAGGGGACGCCCATCCTACGGCGCGACGCGCCCTGCGTCACCCTCAGGCTCTTACCCCTGGCCGTAGCCAGTCGGGACGAGCCGGGCGCTAACGCCTTCTCGTTGTCGCCTCGCGAACGGCAGGTCGTCGACGGCATCTTCGCCTGCAAGAGCAACAAGGCGATAGCGGCGGAGCTACGCATCGACGAAGCGACGGTCAAGCGCTATACCCATAACATCTACGAGAAGACCGGTTTCAAGACCCGCGTAGAGCTCGTCCTAGGGCTACCCCGTAGTAGCATACAACCTTAGTTGTACTGGTCGCCCGCTTCTCAGGGCCTAGACTCCCCCTATCTATGCAATGGGGAGGTGTATCCATGAAAGAGTCGATAAGGTCCTGGAACGCCCGAGCCGCATGGCGCGGAGCCATCGCGACGGCCGTCGTCGCCATCGCGCTCATCGTCTGCTCCTGCGCCGAGCCCTACGACATGACGGGTGTCCTGAAAGGCAAGACGCTCGTCTATTCATCGGGACCGAGCACCAAGGACACCTACGTATTCGCGTCCGACGGCAAGAGCGGCACCTACGCTGGCGAGCGCTACACCTACAAGTTCCCGGACGCAGCCTCGGAGGGCGACTATACCAAGAAGGCCTGGGTCAGGACGGGCGGATCGAAGGGTACCTTCACCTATGACCCGAAGACCCTGGAGATAGTCTTTACCTTTACGCATCAGTACTCGAAGATCCCCGGGGCGACCACTTCCTACGCCGCCGATTATAAGGAATACGCCCTCCTCGACTATGAGAAGGCCTGGGATCCGGAGACGACGGCGGTCACGAGCACGAGGAGACGCAGGCTCCTCTTTAACCAGGACTCGATCGCCTACGCCTATTTTCCTTCCGGGACCGATCAGTGGGTGTTCTCCGAGAGCTCATCATATATATATACTAGGAATGGAATTATATACTCCTATAGCGATTCGAACACGGAACGCCTCACCGTCTCTCGATCGGCTATAGCGACGAGCGGCGCCTTCGATAGCGAGAGCAAGACCGATGCTTCCATAACCGAGGCAAGGCATAAGCGCTACGATACGACCTACTCGGTCTACGCCGCCTATAGGCTCGGCGATACGAAGGTCGGCGAGGCCTTCGCCGATATTTGGAAGAAGGACGGCGTCGTTACCTTCAGGTGCAATCAAGCGTCGTACGTACATAAGGAATGGGAAGGCGCCACCGAGCCGGCCGCGCCTTCGGTTAGCGCGGCTACGGGAAAGGGAGAGTCAGGAAGCGAAGGGAGCGATCCGCTCAACTACTACTTAATCGATATGAACGCGTACCAGAAAACTATTAACCTTCAGCATTTCGGCGACTACATAGCCTATTTCTCCGGCAGCGCCAGTAGGGGCTTGGATCTATAGCGGCGCGGCGGTCCGATTCCTCCGTCGCCCAGGGCTACTTACCCGGCACGCCGATCGGAACCGCCCTCCGCTCGCCGTCCTCCCGACGGCTCGCTCCAGGCCGCCTACGCTCGCTCGCGGCGCCATCCATGGCGCCTCTTCGCGCCCTTGGCGCGCGCTCGCTACGGTTCGATTCCGATCGGCGCTTCATATAAAAATACAGCCACCCCACTAGGGGTGGCTGTATTTTTAAGGCGCCGATCGGAATCGAACCGATGCATAAAGGTTTTGCAGACCTCTCCCTTA
>CAZNNA010000163.1:0-7659 GCA_964573825.1 uncultured Treponemataceae bacterium | reverse complement strand
GATCCAGGTCATGAGACGGCTCGCCCGAGCCGCGCAGCTCCTGGTAGACCAGCGGCGGCAGGGCGGTCATGAGAATGGATGACAGGAAGGGAGCCAGGGACTCCAGCCTCTTGCCCAGGTCCGCCAGGAAGGCCTCGTCGTCTTCCATCGCCGGCGCCGAGGAGAACTCGGCCATCAGCGCCCGCCAATCGCGGGTGACGGTCGTCTTGATGGCCGTGCGGGACTCCTTGAGCGCCTTGACGAGATAGGGTATGAGGGTTTCCTTGGCTATGATCCTACCCTTGGCCTGCCCCGTCCCGACGAGGAGGAGCTCGGGTAGCGTCCCCTCGACCGCCTGGGTCGTTCGCTCCTGTATCCAGGCCTCCAGCTCCTCGCGCGTGTACTTGCCGAGGAGGGGCCGCCCCTGGCTGTCGCGGAAATCGACTATGTCCTCGACGGCGTAGAGGTACGGCGGCTTCCTGAGCGCCAGGGAAAGCGCCTTGAAGGCGGAGGCTCGCTCCTCCTCGCGCTGGGCCATATTCTTGTAGTGGTTGTTATAGACGTCGACGATGTAGGTCGCCTGGTGGGCCGCCACGTCGTCCGGCATGGGATCGGCCTTGCCGCAGAGATCCTTGCGGATAGCGGTGGTCAGGTAGGCCCAGAAGGAGTACGAGAAGTCTCCCGTGCCGGAGCGCATCTCCTCTATCGACTCGAAGGGCCGAATCATTATGGCCGTCAAGCCTTCCTTGAGCAGCCTATCCTTACCGGAGAAGGCCCCCGCCAGGCGCTGCTGTATGAAGTCCTTGTTCGACCCCTTGCGGAGGTAGTTGCGAACCTTGAGCATGGCGTACTCGAGGAGCTTGCCCGATACGGTAATGGACAGGATGAGCATGGGGCGTACGCCCTCGGAGAAGACGAGCCGGTACAGCGGTACCGGCCTGTCGCCGGCCTGGGCCACGAGGGCCGGCAGGTCGGACTCGACCGACACCGCCTGTATCCATTCGGGGGGAACCGACAGCCGGAGCGAGTCCTCGTCGGGAAACGGTATGTCCGGATTCTCCTCGATGCGCCGGTACTCCGCGTAGACGACCTCGGTGAAGGCCTCGGGCAGGAGGATCATGTCGACGCGGTTCTGCACGGCCTGGAGCGATAGGCGACCCTCCCTGGCCAGCTGGAACAGCTTGGGCACGAGCACCCCGTCGGGATGAAGGCAAAGGTCTCGGTAGAACGGATCGGACTGGTCGTAGGAGCGCGCCTGGCGCTGGATGGCCTGGGCGAAGGCCGCGTACTCGATGGCGCTCGTCTTGTTCCTGCTGGCGAAGGTCTTCACGAGCTGGAATACATCGATCTCTCGGGGCATGGGCACCATTCTACGCGGCGAGCGGCCTTTGGGCAATAAAAAAACGGCCGGGGCCTTGCGGCCGCGGCCGTTCCGACGCGATAGCGTACGGTCACTTGCGGGTCTTATGCCGATTCTTTCTCTTCTTCTTCTTCCGCTTGTGAGTCGCTATCTTCTTGAGCTTGCGTTTTCTTCCGCAGGGCACGTGATTCTCCTTATGGACCCGACCGCCTCGCCCTTGGGGCATGGCGTCCGGGTACGCTTAGCTTACGAAGAGGCTCCGCGAATTATGCACGCGGAGCGCCTCGTCGTCAAGGGCGTACGGTATGCCGCCTACTTCTTAAGGATCGAGACTATGCGCTCGAGGACCTTCTTGCGATCGAGCGGCTTGACGATGTAGCTCTTGGCGCCGAGGAGCAGGCTCTTCTTGACTATGTCTTCCTTGCCCAGGGCGCTCACCATCACGACGACGGCGTTCTTATCGTACTCCAGGATCTTCTCCAGGGCCGTGACGCCGTCCATCTTGGGCATGGTTATGTCCATGGTGACGAGGTCGATCCCGGGGGATAGCTCCTTGTACTTCTCGAGGCCGGCGAGGCCGTCGGTCGCGGTAGCAACGACGTCGAAGCCCTCGGACGTGAGGATCTGCCCGAGCTGCTTGGCTATGAACATGGAATCGTCGATGATAAGCACCCGGTACGGGGTGCCCTCGGGCTTGAGTCCCTCGGGCTTCTTATCATTGATGTTGGGCATGTCACTCTTGGCGATCATGGTCGTGTACGCTCCTTACCTGAGCCGAAGCGCTCTTCGGCCTCGCGGTTACGGAATTTATAGTCCATCGGCGAGAAGTCCGCAAGTAGGAGAGCCTCGGGAGCCTAGCCCGCCTTCACGGCCGCCGCGCCGCTTCGCCCCAAGGCGCGTCGAAGCGGCGCTCGTAGGCCCCGTATTTCCTGAGGTTCATGTCCCAGTAGGCGTTCATGAGGCCCGAGGCACCCATGAGGCGTATCGCCAGCCGACCGGCCGGGCCGAAGCGGCGGGGCTTGGCGAGGCGGGCGACGGTATCGGCGGAGAAGGCGCCGTCCCTGGCCAGCTCGGTCCCGACCTGGACGAAGAGCCGCCTGACGCCCCGGGTCATGGCCTCGGGCTGGAGCCTCGTTCCCTCCATGCCGCCCTTGACTACGGTCCCGGCGTACGCCAGGCCTAGGCGGTCGCAGAGCCGCCCGAGCCAGATTGCCGTGGCCTCGCCGTGGATGGACTCGGGGAAGCCGGACTGCACGACGAAGGCCGCCCGCTTGCCCGCCAGTAAGTTCTCGCCATTAGGCCCGCTCGCCCGTAGCGCCAGCGCCTCGAGGAAGCCCTTGACGAGGGCCGGCGCCGCGTCGGTGTACAGGGGAAAGGCCAGGACGAAGGAGGGAACCGCGAGGACCGCCTTTAGCTGCTCCTCCAGCCTGCTAGCCGGCGCGAGATCGAGTATTTCGCCTACGGGCTCCTCGGGCGCCGCCGCGCTCAGTCCCTCGGCCAGCCAGGACAGGATGACGCGGGAGTTCGACGAAGGTCCCCGGGGAGAACCGTTAATGAGCAAGGGCTGCATCGATGACCTCCGGAAGCGGGGTGGAAGGCGTAGCGCAGAAGCGCAGCCGGGTGCGGGTATTGCGGGAGAAGCGCCTGAAGAAGTCGTAGGCGCCCTCGATGTCGTCGGGCGTGTCCTCGGGAGAAGGGCCGGCGATGAAGGCTATATCGGCGTTATGCTCGTAGCGGTGCCGGTGGTGGCACTCGCCGTCGACGAGCATCACGTAGGGATGGGCCAGCGGTATGAAGCGGTCCTGGGCCGTCTTCATGAGGGAGGAAGGGGCCCCGAGCGCGAGCGGGCTCGCCCAGATGACGAGGTCCGCCCGCGCCATCGCCGGGTAGACGAGCTCCATGCCGTCCTTGATGGCGCAGAGGCCCGGAGTCTTCCACCAGCAGGCCCAGCAGCCGGTACAGTAGTGCAGGTCCATGGTTCGCAAGGCTAGGTTCGTCACCTCGCAGCCCCTCGCCTCGAGCCCGCGGCCGACGCCCGCTAGGTACTCGTCGAAGGCCGAGTCGGTCGGATTGCCGTTCATGATAAGGCAGTTCATCGATACTCCTCGCGCGAGCCGATCTTGCCAGCGCGCGTCCTACATGTTGACAACGACAACATGACTATAACGCCTGCATGTTGACAATGTCAACATGCTTCGACATGATCTCTTCCATGACTCAAGGAAACGGTAGCGGACTGGTACCGGCAGGCTCCGGGAATACGGAGCAGAATACCGGCTACCATCGACAAGGCCTTCGCGGAACGCTTCTGAGGGAGGCCCTCGCTATTCTCGAGGAGGACGGCCTCGGGGGCCTTACGATACGCAGGCTATCGGCCAGGTGCGGCGTGAGCCACGCGGCTCCCTACCGCCACTTCTCCTCCAAGGACGAGATAGTGGCCATCCTCATGCAGGAAGGGCATCGCCTCCTCGAAGCGGAGCAGGAGAAGGCTCTCGCCTCCCTGGGCGGGCCCGGGACCCTTCCTGACGAGACCGGCGCCGGCCAGACCGTCCCCGACGAGGCCTCTCCGCGCGAGCGAGCGAAGGCGAGGCTCGGCGCCCTATGCGGGGCCTACCTATCCTTCGCCAGGGCTCACCCTACCCACCTTCGCCTCATGTTCTCCCGCGAGAGCGTCCAGGCGGTCGTTCGTTGCCGGTCGCCCCACCCCGTCGATCCTCAGGACGGCGACCTGGGATCCTTCGGGCCGCTCCTCAGGACCGTGCGAGAGTGCATCGAGCGCGGGGCCATAGCGACGGAGCGACCGGCCGAGGTCGTGGCCATGAGCCTCTGGAGCCATATTCACGGCCTGGCCCTGCTCGCCGACGCGGGCCTTCCCGAGGAGATGGCCCGCCATTGGGGACAGCCCCCGGAGGCGCTTGTCGAGGGAATGCTGGCGGACATGGTCGAACGGGCCTTTGCGTCGGGCACGCAGACGCCCGCCCCAGGTAACTAGGGTCCTCGGCCGCGACCTAGCGACTCGCTTCGGCCAGGGCCCAGAGCGCCGCCTCCAGGCAGGTATCCCGCCCCGCCGCCGCGGCCGCCGAGTCCATGGGAGCGGCGACGTCCGGCGGTACGCCGAGCGCCTCGTAGAGGGCGCCGTCGGCCGCCCGGTAGGCCTGGTATGATAGCGTGTATACCCAGCCGTTCGGAAGCCGCTTGAAGAGCATGTCGGAGAAGGCGCCGCGGGTCGGTTCGCCTACGATCACGGTTCCAGGCAGGGCCTTGAGGCAGAGGGCGAGCACCTCGGCGGCGCTCGTCGTGGCCTCGGACGCGAGGACGACGAGGGGTCCGTCCCAGGAGGGGCGCCCGGTAACGGGGCTCCCCGCCGCGGGCTCGACGTAGAAGCGCTCCTCTTCGGCCCAACCGTCGCCGAGTCGCGCGGCCCGGGTATAGGCCAGGGTACGCTCCCGCGCGAAGCGGGCGGCCACGGCGAGCGCGTGCGCGTCGTGGCCGCCGCCGTTGAAGCGCAGGTCCAGGATGAGGCCAGGCGCCCCGAGGGCGGAGGCCAGGGCCTCGTCCAGGGCAGCCTCGAGGGCGACGGACTCGGCCTCGAAGCCGCCCGTAGCGTAGCCTTCCATGCCGAGGAGGCAGAGATAGGCGGGTCCTGCCTTAAGGCGACCGTAGGCCACCCTGCCGCCCGCCGCCTTGCGCGGAGGCCCGTCCAGGTAGCTCGCCTTGACGGCGTCGACGAAGAGCTGGGAGGAGCCGAGCCACGGTATGGGCCTAGCGGGCTTGAAGGCCGCCCCGGACGGTCCGTAGAGGTTGATATGCGCGTCGTCGAGCGGGGACAGGAGCTCCGACAGGAGCGCGAATACTTCCCGGTCGCTCGCCGTTCCGGCTGCGCGTGGCCTGAACGCCTCGACGCGCGAGGCCCAGTCGACGTCGCGCTCGCCGAAGAAGGCGTAATGCTCGCTAAAGCCAGCGGCGAGCGCCTCGAAGCCGGCGGCGGGGTCCCGGGCCGGCGCGAGGCCGATGGCGTCCCGGGCCTCGGTCCCGAGGCGCTCGAAGGAGAAGCGCTGCGTACCCGAGTGGATGATCGAGAGGCGACCCCCCTCGAGCTCGAGCCGCGCGTCTATGGCCGGCATGCCTATCGGTCCGGTCAGCCGCGCGCCGTCTCCTTCGAGGCGACCCCCGAAGAAGAGAACGAGCCCGGAGGGGGCGGTATCGTAGAGCCGGACGGACGAGCCCCGGATATCGACGAGGTAACCGGTCTCGGCGGATAGCCACGAACCCTCGAGGGCGGGGTCGGAACGCCCTAGGCTCGCGCAGCCGGATAAAGCGAGCGCGATAGCGACGGCGACCCAGAGCGCGGCCGAGAAAGGGGATACGGGCCTAGGGGAGGAGCGCGACGGGCCTAGAGCGGTTGCGAAGCGACGCGGGCTCATTCCTTTCCCCCTTCGGCCCGTCCGGGGACGAGGAAGCGCCCGGCCAGGTACTCGACGAGGCGCCCGACGGCGACGCCCGCCGCGTCGTCGCCCTGGTTGGCCAGCACGATGACGGCGTCGCCGGTCGCCGGGAAGATAACGATGGAGCTATAGAAACTCGTATTGCATCCGTCGTGGTAGAGGAAACGCCGTCCTTCCTGCTCGATAACGGCCCAGCCCAGGCCGTAGCCCTCGAGGCGGGGACGCATGAGCTCGGCTCGGGTCGCCTCCGACAGGAGGCGGGGCGCGGTAGCGCCTAAGCCCGTCGCTACGCCGGGATCGAAGTATAGCGTCACGTAGCGTTCCAGGTCGGACAGGCTCGCGTGTACGGTACCGGCGGGGCCGAGGGCAGCCGGGTTATCCGCGTTGAAGGACGCGGGGTCGAGAGGCTTAAGGGTATGGCCCCATGGCCCGGGGCGTCCCTTGGCGGGCGGCCCGAAGCCGGCGCCCGACATGCCGAGGGGACCGAAGAGCTCGTCCCGCATGAGGCCTTCCCAATCCTTGCCGGTCACGACCTCGGCCATACGCCCGGCTACCACGTAGCCCAGGTTGGAATAGAGGAAGGCCGAACCCGGCGCGTTCGCTGGCCTCGCCTTGAGCGCCTCCCGGGCCATGCGCGCCCTATCGCCGCCCTTGGCCGAGTCATACGGGAAGAACGAGGCCCAGGCGAGGGCGGGAAGCTCGGCCGGAAGCCCAGCGCTATGCGATAGGAGCTGGGCGAGCGTCGCGTCCCGGTACTCGGCGCGCGGCTCCGCCTCGGCCCCGAGCACCTCGCCCACGGTCGAGTCCCAGGATAGGAGGCCCCGGTCGACGAGCAGGCCGCAGAGGGCTGCCGTCATCGCCTTGGTGTTGGAGCCGAGATGGAAGGCATCGTCCGGGGCCACGGGCTCGGGCGCTCCGCTCCGCCTAGCGCCGGCGACGGATCTATAGACGGGCTCGCCGCCGCGGATGACCGAGACCGCTACGCCGGGGCTCGCCGCGCCGGGGCCGGCGACGAAGCCCTCGAGGACGGCGCCGGGATCCAGCCCGAGATCGATCGGGCCGGCATCCCCGCCTCTCGCCGCCTTAGCCGTACCGCAGGACGCGACGAGGAAGGCCGAGCCTACGGCCACGGCAGCGATCAGCGCGATACCCAGTAAAACAGAATGCTTCATCGTTCCTCCAACCATCTCGCGGCAAGGATAGGCCTAGGGTCGCGCGACCATCGCGAACTCCGCGCGAAAGCGTTCATAGATACATAGGACATCCCCGACCGGGATGAAGAGCCGAGCCTCCAACGTGAGGCGCCTCAGCCAATCGATCCCTGACAATATACCAAGATTATAGCGAAGCGTGGGCTCCAGCCACGCGAGGGGCGTCACGGCCCAGGAGAACGCCGAGGCATCGATCCCCTCTCCGCGCAGCTCGAGCCGCCCTTGCTCCAGGTAGGCGTCGCCTCCCAGGTGCAGCTCGAGCCCGGCATCGAGGACGCCGCCGCCGGTTGCCCGAGCCCCGACGAAGGCGGAAGCCTCCGGGTAGAAGAGGAACTGGAACGTATAGGACTCCTCGGGCCCTTGGCTGCGCGTCACCGGGAACGGAGAGAGCATCCAACTAGTCCCTAACCCGTAGTACGCGGAAAGGATTCCCCGTCGCTCGGATATCCACTCCACGGAAGGACGAAAGGCTATCGAGAGCCCGAGTTCCAGGGCCGCCCCCTGCGTGGCCGTCGGGGTCGGCTCTCCCGCCTCCGCCAGTACCGGCCCGGTCGCGAGGAACGCGAAGGCTATCAAGGCGAGGGGGAATCGTAATCGTCGGTTACCGCTCATCGTCGCCTCCTAACAGGAAGGCCAAAGCCTTAGGGTAGATCCCGAACCAGCT
>CAZNNA010000162.1:0-7716 GCA_964573825.1 uncultured Treponemataceae bacterium | reverse complement strand
GCCGTCACGCCCTTGGAGAATTCCCACTTGCGCCAGGTCGGGAAGCCGGCGCCGCCGCGGCCGCGGAGACCCGAGGCCTTGAGCTCGGCTATCACGTCGTCCGGCTTCATCGATGTCAGGGCCTTCTCCAGGCCGGCGTAGCCGTCGCGGGCTATGTACTCGTCGATGTTCTCCGGGTTGATGATGCCACAGTTGCGGAGGACGATGCGGTACTGCTTCTGGTAGAAGCCGATGTCCTCTACCTTGATTCGGTCCTTCTGCTTCTCGTCCTTATAGAGGAGGCGCTTGACCTCGCGGCCCTTGACGATCTGCTCCGCGATGATCTCGCGGGCGTCGGCGGGCTTGACCTCGACGTAGAACGACTCGGAGGGCAGGACCTTGACGATGGGGCCCTTCTCGCAGAAGCCGAAGCAGCCGGTCTTGACGATCTGGACGTCGTCCTTGACGCCCAGGGCCTCGGCGCTCGCGATGAGCTCCTTGTAGATATCGTCGGCTCGGCTGGACTCGCATCCGGTGCCGCCGCAAACTAGTATAAAGTGCTTGTACGCCATGGTTACGGCCTCCGCCTACTTCTTGACGATATCGACCGCGGGCCGGTCGTAGATGTGGTTCTCGATGAGGGTCTTGCCCACGACGTGCTTGACTACTATCTCCCGCGCCGTGGCCGCGTCGACCCTGCCGTAGATCGTGGCCGGCATGCCGGGCATCACGACCTCGACGGTCGGCTCGACGTGGCAGAGGCCCATGCAGCCGGTCTGCCTGATCATCACCTTGGCCGTGAGTCCGCTCTCGTCGACCGCCTTGACTATCTCGTCGAAGGCCGCCTTGGCGCCCGCGGCTATGCCGCAGGTACCCATGCCCACGATCACCTGTATATTCTTGCCTTCCACGTCGCGCCTGACCATCTCGCCCTTCTTCTCCTCGCGGAGCTTCCGGAGCTGCTCTAGGGTCATCTTCGCCATACTATGGTTCCTTTCGTCACGAGGCTTCCTGAGAAGCCAGGAATTCCCTGACGGCTACCAGCGCCCCCGCGTCGTCCAGCGGGCCCGCGGCCTCTATTAGTTCGGACCGCCTGACCTCGTATTCGACGCCTCGCGCCTGAGCCCGTCTTCGCACAATCAGCTCGTAATCGCCGTCGAAGCACATCGCGGAGAGGACGAGGCCGGGAAGGTCTCCCAAGGGCGGCGTATCGACGCCGTCCAGGGGGAAGCCGAAGGCGACGGTCGTTCCCTCGCCCTTGCGGGACGAGAGCTCGCACTCCCCGCCGGCCTGCTCGAGCGCGTGCAGCAGGAAGGGTATGCCGAGGCCTACCTTTCTCCGCGCGTGCTTGCGCCCGTCCGTGTAGAACGGATCCTTCGCCCGCTCAAGCTCCTCCGCGTCCATGCCCTTGCCGTCGTCGGCCACCGAGGCCGATAGCCGGCCCGCCTCCTCCGCGACGAGCAACGTTACTGTCCTCGCCCCGGCCTCGACCGAGTTCTGCACCAGGTCGAGCAGGAAGTCGCAGACGGCGTAGTGCAAGGCGCTACCCGAGGTTCTTGTACTTAGCGATGATCTCCGGTACCTGCTCCTTGGTGAGCTTGCCGTAGACGTCGTCGCCTACCATGAGGACGGGGGCGAGGCCGCAGCAGCCGACGCAGCGTACGGCGTCTATGGAGAAGAGCCCGTCCTCGGAGACCTCGTGGCCCTTGATGCCGAGGATGCTCTCCGCCTCCTCGATCAGGCTCTGGCCGCCCTTGAGGTAGCAGGCCGTACCGAGGCAGACCGCGATGCGATGCTTGCCTGGCTTGGTGGTCTTGAAGTAGTGGTAGAACGTCACCACGCCGTAGATCTTGGCCAGGGGCATGCTGAGCTCCCTGGACAGACGTTCCGCCGCCTCGCGCGGAATGTAGCTGAACTCCTGCTGCACGCGGTGGAGTATCATGATCAAGCTGCCGGGCTTGTCCTTCCACTCGCGTACGAAGCTCTGGAGTTCCTTCGAGAACTCGATTTGAGCTACTGCCATAGATTCCCCCCTAAGTACTTGATCGATAAAAACATATCGATTGTAAGCAAATGTTAGTGTACCCAAGCGCGTGTTTTAATGCAATCGTCCTTGGCGATTAAATCGTTTTGAATAATGAAAATTTCGAAAATTGATTAATCGTATTTAGAAATTAAAACACGGTTTGGGCTTGCGCGCAAGGAAAGACTGCTAGGGCGCCGTTCTCGAGCTTCCCTTGAGGAACCGTCTCCCGTCGCGCGCTCCTCTCGGCCCGGTAGCGCCTGAACGCGATACTATATGGAAAAAGAGCCGCAGTAAGGTTACTATGGTGCTCATGATGCTTAAAAGTATGCTGGATACCGCGGGCGGGGCGATGCCCCTCGCGAGCCTCGGGCTCGTCGGTTTCTGGTTCGCGTTAGCGGCCTTCTCGGTCTCGCTCGCCGCGTTCAGGCGATTGGCCGTGGTGTACCGCTACGCCGCCGCCTTCTTCGCGCTGTCGGCCCTGGCCTGCGCTACGCCGCTGCTCGCGGGACCGCTCGGGCCGTACGCCTTTCCCGCCCTGCTCCTGGGACTCGCCGCGACTCGCGTGGCCTTCGCGCCGGCCGCCGCGCGCGCCTGCGACCGTACGCTGAGGGGCGCGTGGTACGCGCCCTCCTTCGCCGCGGGCGGGCTACTGGCGGGCGCGAGCGCGGCGACCGTCGCCGTTCACCTGTCCGGCGGCGCCTCGGCCGCGGGGCCGTCGCTGATCATCGAGGCGACGGCGATACTCGGCCTGGCCCTCCACGCCCTGGCCTCGCTGCCCTTCATTATCGCTGCCCGCGGGCAGTCTCCGGCCGCCGGCCGGCTCCTCTGGGGCGCCGTTCCCTGGGTCGCCTGCTGGCTCGCGGCGGCGGCCGTCGCCGTCGCGCTCCTCGTCGGCCTCGAGCTCCCCGGCTGGGCGCTCGCGCTGGCCCGGCCTGCGGCGCTGGCCGGCGAGGGCCTCCTCGGGCTCGGGCTCCTCCTCTCGGCCATGCTCGAGCTGGCCAGGCCCGCCCCGGAAGACACGGCCCTGGACGACTACGCCGAGCGGGTCGGCGCCTCGATGCGCCGCTTCATCCCTAGGGAGTTCCTGGAGCACCTGCAGAAGGCGGACTTCTTCGACCTGAGGCTCGGGGACCACGTCAAGAAGGAGATGACCATCTTCTTCTCCGATATCAGGGCCTTTACCGAGCTGTCGGAACGACTGACGCCGGAGGAGAGCTTCGCCTTCATCAATTCGTACCTGTCGCGCGTCGTGCCCATCATCAACGAGCACGGCGGCTTCATAGACAAGTACATGGGCGACGGCATCATGGCCCTGTACGCCAAGGACGGCGGCGCCGACGCCGCGGTGGAGAGCGCCGTGGAGATGCAGGTCAAGATGGTCGAGTACAACGGCCACCGCGCCAAGATGGACTACCGGCCCATATCGATGGGCATAGGCATCCACACCGGGCAGCTGATGCTCGGCGTCGTAGGCGTCTCGGACCGGATGGAGGGCACGGTGATATCCGACGCGGTCAACCTGTCGTCTCGCCTCCAGAGCATAGCCAAGGCCTTCAACATCCCCCTCGTGATCAGCGAGCGCACCTTCATGCAGCTCGAGGATCCGGGCAAGTACAAGTACCGCTTCATAGGCAAGGTCAGGGTCAAGGGCAAGGACGCGCCCGTCTCGGTCTTCGAGATATTCGACGGCTTGCCCGAGGAGCTCTTCGAGCGCAAGATGAAATCCAATACCTTCTTCGAGCAGGGCATGATGGCGTACTACCAAAAGGACTATTCGCAAGGCGTCTTCTACTTCAAGCGGGCCCTCGAGGCCGTTCCGGACGACGGGGCCTCCCGCTTCTACCTGGAGACCTGCCTGCGCAAGGCCATGGCTCCCAAGCCGGCGGTGCCCCGATGAGCGGCCTGGAATTCGGCGTGGACTGGTACCCCGAGCAGTGGGAAGAGTCGCGCTGGGTAAAGGACGCGGAGCGCATAGCCTCCTACGGCTTCACCTGCGCGCGCATAATGGAATTCGCGTGGACCATAGTCGAGCCCGAGCCGGGGCGCTACGACTTCTCGCTGTTCGACCGCGCCGTCAAGGCGCTGGCGGACGCGGGGCTCGGCGTAATCATCGGCACGCCCACGGCCACGCCGCCCCACTGGCTGTCCGGGGCCGACGTCTTCCGCGTCTCGCCGTCCGGGGCCGTCCACGCCTACGGGACGCGGCGCAACCTCTGCTACAACGCGCCGGAGTACGCGGCCGCCTCGCTCCGCGTGGCCCGGGCCGTGGCCGAGCGCTACGGCGGCGACGAGCGCGTCGTAGGCTTCCAGGTGGATAACGAGATCGGCCACGAGGGCTCGGACCGCTGCGTGTGCCGTCACTGCCGCGCCGCCTGGCACGCCTGGCTTAAGGAACGCTACGGCAACGTACGGGCCATGAACGAGGCCTGGGGCGCGGTCTTCTGGAACACGAGCTACGCGAGCTTCGACCAGGTACCCGTAGGGCGGATCGAGCCGTCAAATCATCAGAACCCGTCGCTCCTCCTCGACTACGATCGCTTCTGCTCGGATTCCGCCGTCCGCTTCGCCGATACCCAGGTACGGGCGCTTAGGGAACGCGCGGGCGAGCGCCAGTGGATTACGACCAACCTCTACCCGCCGCCCCTGTCCAACGCCATAGACCTGGAGGCGCTGACGGATAGGATGGACTTCGCCTCCTGGGACAACTATCCGGCCTGGGGGCCCGACGACGCGCCGCTGCCCTGGCAGTTCAACGCCGTCGTGCAGTCCTTCATCCGGGGCATATCCAAGGGCGGGCCCTTCACGGTCATGGAGGCCTTCTCCGGCATCCAGGGCCATGTCTGCCTGGGCTACCTGCCCCCGGAGGAACGGGTGGCGCTCTGGGCCGTCCAGGCCATAGCCCGCGGGGCCGAGCGCGTTATCTTCTTCCGCTGGCGCGTGGCGCCCTACGGCCAGGAACAGCTATGCTACGGCCTCGTCGACTGCGACGACCGCGAGACCGAGCGCCTCAGGGTCCTGGCCGCCATGATGCGCCGGGCCAAGGCCGAGCTGTCGCCCCTGGCCGGGGAGCGCGTGCGTAGCCCCGTCTGCGTGGCCTACGCCAAGGACGATGCCCGGCTCCTCCGCGAGCAGTACCTGTCCAAGGGCCTGTACCTACCCGTGCCGCCAGCCTTCCAGGCCGGCGTCGATAGGGAGTTCGCGACCTGGTACGCGCCCTTCGCCACCCTGGGCGTAGGCGCCGACATAGCCTCGACCCGCTCCCTCGACCTGGAATCCTACCGCGTGCTGTCGCTGCCCCTGTACCAGATGGCCGACCCTGGCCTGGTGAGGCGCCTGGAGGCATGGGTCGAGGCCGGCGGCACGCTCGTGCTGGGGTACCGCGCGGGCGCCAGGGACCTGCGCAACTGGAGCGTGCCCGAGCCCCTGCCGGGCGCGTTCAGGCGCCTGGCGGGCATAACAGTGCCGCGCTTCGAGTCGCTCAACGAGACCGAGGCCGCGCTCCGGGTCGGCCTCGTGCCCGGCAAGGGGCGGGTCTGGGCCGACCTCATAGAGCCCGAGGGCGCCGAGCCCGTAGCCGTCTGGACGGATAAGGCTAAGTTCTACCGCGGCATACCCGCGGCCACGGCTAATCGGGTCGGCGAGGGCACGGTCTGGTACCTAGGCACGAGCCTTTCGCCCCTGCCCATGCTGGCCCTCTATAGGCGCATCCTCAGGGGCGCCGGGCTGTCGCCTCGCTTCGTCGGTGCCGACGTGGAGGCCGTGGAGCGCGTCGACGAGGACGGACGCGCCTGGCGCCTCGTGCTCAACCACTCGCCCAGGCGCAGGCGCGCCTACGGAGCGACCCTGGAGCCCTGGGGCTGGGCCAGGCTGCCGGCACGCTCATAAGGTACGGCAGTCACAGGCTTAGTATGCTGGCTTAGGATAAAGAAAGGCCGCGCCCCGTAGGGACGCGGCCTTCTCGTCGTGCTACGGCGGGGCCTCGGCGAGGCCTCGCCGGGGCCGAGTTCCTACTTCATGGTAAGTTGGCCATCAGGTCCTTGGCCAGGGCGTCCTTGGCTACCTGGATCAGGGCCGCCCGCCGCGCCGAGGCCTCGTCCGCGGCCACGGCCACGGCGCTCTTCTCTCCGCTATAGAGCAGCATGCCGGTGGCGAAGTCGACGCAGCGGGCGGTGACGGTCGCCTGGGCCTGCCACATCGAGCCGTCCTTCTCGGCCCTGGTGACGCGGGCCGTACCGTAGACCAGGCGCTGGAGCCCGGCGCTGTACTGGGCCTTGGCGGCGGCCAGGATGCCCGCGTCGTCGAGCGAGGCCACGAGGGCGGGGTTGAGCGGCGCGAGGCCGGCCTTGAACTTCTCCTTGGCTATGGTCTCGAAGAGTCCGCCCTGCGCTATGGTCGTGGATAGCGGCTTGCCGTCGTCGGAGAGGTCCACGATAACGACGCCTGTCGGTACGGTCCGGGCCGCGGAGGACACCGCGTACTCGAAGGAGACCGAGCGACGGGACATATCGTCCAGGATCGCCTCGACTATGGCTTCGTACGCCTTGGGCACCTTGTCGAGCAGTTCGCGGGCGGAGTCGAGGTTGAGCGTATAGCTAAGCGTGGCCTTGCCTACGAAGTCCGGGGGCGGCGGCGTAAAGGATACGATTCCAGACTCGTCGCTCATGACGCGCTCGGTCTTGCTTACCACGCGGCCCGAGGCCTGCCGGCGCTGGTAGGAGACGTAGGCCTCGGCGCCGGGTATGCCGGGAGCGGAGTCGCCCTCGCCGAAGACAATCCTGGCCCTGAAGGGCTTGGGTATGTCCTTGCCGAGGCCGGCGCTGCTCGGGGCGTCCAGCCGCACGAAGCGCAGCTTTCCGAGGAGGGCGCGGGCCTTGTTCGCGTTGCGCTCCAGCTTGATGGCGGCGTTGTCTATGTCGGAACCCGAGGCGGCCACGACGGCCTCCAGGTAGTGCTTGACGGCGTCGAAGGCTCGGCCGTCGGAGGCGGCGTCGTCTCCCGCGGCCTCGGGCTTGGCGACGGCGTCCTGCTTCTCCTTGAAGACGGCCGCTATGCGGGCCTTTTCCTTGTTGAGGTCCGCGGTGATGTACTGGGCCAGGACGTACACGGTGACCGAGGCGCCGTCCTTGACTACGTAGCGGTCCTTGATGGAGAAGCCGGCGACCTTGCTGGAGCCGCTCTGCTTGACGACGCTCCTGACCTCGGCCGAGTAGGAATCCAGGGTGCCCTTGGCCTCGCCGGTGGTCTGGACGCTGATGTCGACGCCCATATAGCGGGTTATCTGCGATATGAGGGCGACCGCGGCGTCCTCGGTCGCGAGCGCCTCGTTGCCAGATCCGTCGGACGACGAGGCAACGAAGAACGTGTAGACGGCATCAGGCGGCGGCGTCGTCAGCGTCCACTCGGGCGCCTTGGCGGGCGCCGGCGCGGAGACGCAGGCCGCCGCGAGGGTCAGGATGGCGGCAACGCCCGCGAGGCGATGGGCTCTCTTCATGAAATCCTCCTACGAAACTTTTTACGGAGTATACTCCAAGGTCAGGCGTTCCGGAAGCGCGCCTCCTGTAATTTTTGGCCCTTCCGACAAAAACGTCGGTAGGCGAGGCGTTCTTCCGCGACGCCGGCTCTCCCCGGATGGAAAAAAGGCATCCCCGGGCCATGCCGAGGATGCCTTACGGTTACGTTTTGGGCTTAGAAGCCTTCGTAGAAGGCGCTCT
>CAZNNA010000161.1:0-7739 GCA_964573825.1 uncultured Treponemataceae bacterium | reverse complement strand
CCACGTCGAGGGCGTCGACCGCGCAGCCCTTGGAGCGCGGGTTGGCGTAGTAGCCGGCGTCTATCTCCACGTGCCCGGGGTTGCCCGCCAGCGATCGGGCCGCGTCGAGGTCGAAGCTCTGCGTGTCGAGGAGCGTTCCCACGAGGCCTTCCTCGTGAAGCCTGACGAGCTGGCTCGTTATGCCTCCGAGGGCGAAGGAGGCCTTGACGCCGCGTTCCAGCATAGCCTCCCTGAGGAAGCGAACCACCGCGAGGCTGGCGCCGCCGGAGCCCGTCTGGAGCGAGAAGCCTTCCCTGATGACGCCCGCCGCGCCTATGGCCCTCGCCGCCAGGCTCGCTATGAGGAGCTCCCGCGGGTCGCGGGTCAGGCGCGTCGCTCCCTTGGCTATGCCCGCCGGGTCCCCGACGGAGTCGACCTTGACTATGGCGTCCACCTGGTCCATGCGTATGGACGCCGGGGCGAGGGGGAAGGGCGCCAGTTCCTCGGTCAGGAGCACGACCCTGCGGGCGTTCCTCGCGTCCACCATGGCGTAGCCGAGGGAACCGCAGGCAGAGGCCCCGGACGAGCCGTTGGCGTTGCCCAGCTCGTCGCATCGCGGCACGCCAATGAAGGCCACGTCGACGGTGATCTCGCCCGAGTCGAGGGCCCGGGCCCTGCCGCCGTGCGAATGGATGAGTACGGGCTCGTCCATGGCCCCGGCGCTTATCGCGTCGGCGAGGGGCCCGCGGAGGCCGCTCGTCCGCATGGCGCGCACGGTGCCGTCCCGCACCATGGGCAGGAGCGGCGCGTGCACGGAGGTCAGCGAGCTCGGCGCCAGCGTCAGGTCCCGCACGCCTCTCCTGGCGAGCGCGGCCATGACCAGGTTGACGACGCGGTCGCCCTCCCTGAAGTGGTGGTGGAAGGAAATCGTCATGCCGCTCTCGACGCCGACGGCGTCGAGGGCTCCCTCGAGGCTCTCGTGGACCTTCATGCGCCCATCCCTCCCCCCAGCGCTATGACGCGGCGGGCGCGCTCCACGATGGGCTTGTCTATCATCTTGCCGTCCAGCGATACCACGCCGGAGCCCCGCTCCTCGGCCTCCTCCGCCGCGCGGATAACGCGCCTGGCCTTGGCCGTCTCCTCGGCGGTAGGCGCGTAGACGCCGTGGACCAAGGCCACCTGCGACGGATGGATGACGCTCTTGCCGTCGAAGCCCAGCTGCTTGGCCAGGCGGGCCTCGCGGAGGAAGCCTTCCTCGTCGTCGACGGAGGAGAAGACCGTATCGATGGCCATGATGCCGGCGGCGCGCGCCGCCATGACGAGGAGGCTCCTGGCCGCCAGGAGCTCGAGCCCGTCGGCGCTCCTCGTCGTATGCATATCGGTGACGAAGTCCTCGGCCCCTATGGCTATGGCGACGAGGCGCGGGCTGGCCGCGGCAATCTCGCGGATCGCCAGGATGCCCCTGGCGGACTCGACCGCGGCTATCAGGCGAACCGAGCCCGCGGGCCGGCCGAAGCGACGCTCGGCGGCCGCGACCGCCTGCTCGACCGCGGCTACGTCCTCGGGACTGTCGGTCTTGGGTAGGCGCACGGCGTCCGCGCCGCCGGCCACGACCGCGGCTATGTCCTCGAGCCCGTGCGGCGTGTCGAGGCCGTTGATACGTACTACCCGCTCGACGCCCTCGTAGTCGTACTCGCGCAAGGCCTTGAACACGAGGTGCCTGGCGGCGTCCTTCTCCCGGGGCGAGACGGAGTCCTCGAGGTCGAACATCACCGAGTCCGGGCCGTAGACCTGCGCGTCGCGCAGCATCGCCGGGGCGTTGCCCGGCACGTAGAGCATGGACCGGCGGAGCGTCATGGCGGCGGGCCTCACGGCAGGGCCTCCCATGGTACCTCGGCTGCCTCGGCGCCCGAGGCGCGGCAGGCGGCGGCGGCTAGCCTGGCCCGTATGGTCGCGTCGAGCGCGCCCTTCTCCTCTATCGTGACGTCGCCCTCGGCTACGCCGAGCGCTGCCAGGGTCGCGAGGGCCGCCTCGCGTATCGCCTGCCCGTAGCGAGGGACGGAGGGCCCGCCGACGCCGAGCGTTAGGCCCTTGCCGGGGTTAGGACGTACGGTTACGCGGGCATCCCCCGACTCGGCCGTGCCTGCCGATCCTTCACGCAGTATCTCCATGAAACCTCCAGCCTCAATGCCGGCCGGAGCCGGCGCGTATTGACTCGATGACGGGCCCGGCCTCCGCCGAGCGGAGCCAGTCTCCCGTGGTCGCGGGGACGAGCCGGCAGGCGCGCTCGAGGTCTCCGGCCTTGAGCGCGGAGCGGACCTCCGAGGCGCTGACCGCCGCGCCGTCGAGCTCTACGCGAGGCAGCTCGACGAGCTCGAGTCCGTGGCGGGGTAGTATCCGAGCCAGGGCGCGGTTATAGGCCGACGTTACGGGGCAGTAGGGCTCGCTGCCTACGAGCCTGGTCCTTATGCCGAGGGCGGGCGCTATCCGGGAGGCGAAGAGCTCGGCGTCCAGGGCCGCCTGGAGCTCCGCCGCGCGGCTCTTCTCCCTGAGGTAGTAGGCCGGGAAGGTGGCCCCGGAGACGCAGTAGGCACCGCCCGAGGCCACGGTTACGCCGGGCAGGTCGGCCGTGCCGGCGCGGACGAGCCGTTCCCGTACGGCGCCGGGGAAGGAGGATCGGTCCCCGGCTACGACTAGGACGAGGAGCCCCCCGTCCTGGCCCGCGAGCCTCGAGGCGCGTTCGACGAGCGAGCGGTGGCCGAGGGTGAAGGGGTTGGCGTTAAGCACGACCGCGCAGGCGGCCCTGCCGCCGGGCAGGGCCCGGGCCACGCCCGCGGCCCAGGCCTCGAAGGCCCTGGGATCGCTCTCGAGGAGGGCGGCGCCTTCAGCCGGGACGATGGTCGAGGAAGGCGGCGCGGCGGGGCCGTCGTCGAGGCTCGCCATCGCGAGCAGGCTGAAGCCGAGCGATTCGAAGAGGGCGGCGCCGGAGGGCCTGGTGTACAGGAAGAGCCTATCCCGCCCCCGGGCCTCGGCCTCGGCGCGTATGGCGCTGAGCGCCCGGGCGGCGGCTCCCTCGCCCTCGTAGGCGGGCAGGACGGCGACGCACTTGACGACGTCGCCGGCGAGCGAGGCCGTGGCGACGGGCTCGTCGCCGTCCATGACGAAGGCGGCGGCCTCTATGTCGTCCTCGGGCTCGAGCCCGATCCTCGCGAGGAAGGTCCGCAGGTAACCCCTATCCTCCGGCCCGAGGGGAGAGATGATCCTCGCCCTCGCCCTGAAACCGTCCATGCGCTCGTTCCTCCCGCGCCACAGGATAGGGGCGCTTGGCCTTGGGCGCTGTCGGACCGCTTCTCAAAATCGCGTAGGACGAAGGCGGACGCTCGCGTAGGACGGAAGCCGACGCGCCTCGCGGCCGGGGAGGGGCTAGACGAGGCTTGATCGAGGTTGCGTAACGAGGAGTAGCTCGATGAGCCTAATCGAGTAACTTGTGGCGATAGGCGTACTGGGTCAGCTGGGCGTTGTTGGCCAGGTTCATCTTCTCGAGGAGGCGGGCGCGATACGTGCTGACCGTCTTGACCGATAGGTTGAGCGCGCTCGCTATGCCGCTGACGGCCTCGCCGCGGGCGAGCAGTAGCATGACCTGGTACTCCCGCTCGGAGAGGAGGAGGTGGGGAGGGCGCGCGTCGCCGCTCTTGACGCCGGAGACGAGGGCCGCGCTGGCAGCCGCGCTCACGTAGCTACCCCCGGAAGCCACCTCGCGTATGGCCTTCACGAGCTCGTCCGGGGCGCTCGACTTATTGAGGCAGCCCGAGGCCCCGAGCCTGAAGGCCCTGAGCGCATACTGCTCCTCGGGCTGGATGCTCAGCATGAGGACCGGGAGGTCGGGCGCCAGTTCCTTGATTTCCCTGAGCGCCTCCATGCCGTCCTTGCCCGGAATGGATATATCGAGCACGACGACGTCGAAGCGCGAGCGCCGGACCGCCTCGACGGCCTGGAAGCCGTCCTCGGCCTCCTCGACGAGCCCGATATGGACCGACTCGACGAGGATCTGCCTCAGGCCCTTGCGTATGAGGGGGTGATCGTCGACTATGAGGACCTTGAGCATCGCTAGCCTCCCGCGACCCTGCGCCGGCCGCGACCGGCAAGGGGAATCTCAACCGTTACCGAGGTCCCGACATCTAGTCCGAAGGCCGGCGTCTCTATGGAAAGCAGGCCCCCGGCGTGCCTGACCCTCTCGCGCATACCTACGATGCCGAGCGACTCCGGGGCGTCGGTCGCGCCCGGCGGCATACCCTTGCCGTCATCGCGCACGACGAGCCGTAGGGCCTCCCCGTCGCAGGAGAAACCGACGTCGACGCGACGGGCCTCGGCATGCCTGCCTATATTAGTCAGGAGTTCCTGGAACACCCTGAAGACCGTCGTGGCCGTCTCGGGGACGAGCCCCTCCGGGGACGGCTCTATGGAGGCGCTGCACTCGAGTCCGCTCCTCCTCGCGAATTCCTCGAGCTGCCATCGCAGCGCCTCCGATAGGGTCAGCGTGTCCAGGGCCTTGGGCCTGAGCCTCGTCGATATGCGCTTGACCGAGTCGATGGCGGCGTCGACCGTGGCCATGGCCTCCCCAACCCTAGAGCCGACTTCCTCCGGCGCCGGGGGGTGAGTCCTGAGCCAGGCCAGGTCGAGCTTGGCCGCCGTCAGGAGTTGCCCCAGCTCGTCGTGGACCTCCCTGGCGGCCGTCGTGCGTTCCTCCTCCCGGGCGTCCTCTAGATGCATGGATAGCGTGCGCATGAGCTCGGCCCTCCGTTCGAGCGCTATGGTGCGCGAGCGGATCGCAAGGCCGGCTACCGTAAGCGCGGCGAGGACGGAGAAGGCTATGAAGGCCGGGGTCCGCCAGAACGGAGGGGCGACGATAACGGTGAGAGAGGCTCCGGCCCTGTTCCATACGCCACCCGAGGAGGCGCCGGCGACCCTGAGCTCGTACTCGCCGGGGGCGAGCCCGCCTATCACCGCGCGGTTCAGGGATCCGAGCTCCATCCGCTCCGTCGGACCGCCGAGCAGCACGGCGGATAGCCTGTTCCGCGAGGGATCGACGAAGTCGAGTACGGCGAAGTCGAGGGCCAACGCCGCGTCCTCGGGGCGCAGGGTGATGACGCCCTGGTTGAGGAAGGCCCTGAGCGTCCTCGTCCTCCTCGAGCGCTCGGCGTCGTCGGCCTCCGGGTGAGCCACGATGGCGACGTCCGCTATGAGCACCGGCGGGGGAGGGGGCTCGTCCTCGAGGTCCGCGGGCATGAAGGCGTTGACGCCTTCCGGACCCCCGAGGAGTATGGATCCGTCCGATAGCCTGGCCCACGCGTTCTGCGAGAAGCGTTCCTGGAAGCCGTCGCCGGGGCCCCACGAGCGGATAGTCGACGAGCCGTTACCCGGCGAGCCCTCGACGCTCACCCGCGATACGCCGCGGCCCGATATCGACCAGACGTAGCCGCGCTCGTCCTCGATGAGGCCGACGATGTCGTCGCCTGCGAGCCCGTCCGCGACGCTGATATGCTCGAACCAGGATGCGTCGCTATCGTAGACGAGCCTGTTGAGCCCGGAGCCGCCCGTGCCCACCCAGAGGCGTCCATGGGAATCCTCGAGGAGGCATATGACCGATGAGTCGGAAAGGGAGCCCGGGGCACCGGAGGGGCCGTAACGAGCCAGCGCCTTGCCCGCCGCCTTGTCCCAGAGGCACAGGCCACCGTCCCAGAGCCCGACCCAGAGCCGGCCCGCCGAGTCCTCGAGCAGGGCCCTGACGGAGTTGCCGCCGAGCGAGGAGGCGACTCCAGGCTCGTGGGCGTAGGAGGCGAAGGTTTTCTCGGCGGTGTCGAGCCTCGCGAGGCCGGCTCCCTCGAGACCGGCCCAGAGCGTACCGTCCGCGTCGACGAGGAGGGCCCAGACGGTGTTGCCGCCGAGCGAGCCTGGGCGACCCGGATCGTGGGCGTAGCGCTCGAACCTGCCCGTCGCGGGGTCGAGGCGCGCCAGTCCCGCGCCGTCCGTCCCTACCCATATGCCGCCTAGCCCGTCCTCCGCCAGGCAGACGACCTTATCCGAGGGTAGGCTCGCCTCGTCGCCGGGTACGGCGCGGTAGACTCGCTCGATGCGCGGTAGTCCGCGCCCGGGCGCCTTCCGGAGCCGTACGAGCCCGCCGCCGTCGGTACCGAGCCAGACGGTTCCGTCTCTCGCCTCGAGCGCCTGCCTCGCCTCTGCCGCCGGTAGCCCTCCGTCGGCGGCGAGGAGCCGGATGACGCTCGATCGTGGATTATGGACGGCTGCGCCGCCGCCCCGCGTGCCGACCCAGACGAGCCCTGAGCGGTCGACGATGATGCTGCGTATCGCGTCATGCCCGATGCTTCTCTCGTCTCCCGGCACCGAGCGCAGGGAATGAGGCGATCGCTCCGCGTCGAGGACGTGGAGCCCTTGATCGTCCGTTCCGGCCCATACGCGGCCCCGCCCGTCGATAGCCAACGCCCGAACGTGCAGTCGCTCCGAGCCCGGCCCGAGCCCTAGGCGGGTCGCCAGGAGCGTCCCCGTATCCAGGGCGTAGGCCCCGGCCCCCTCAGTCCCGACGAGGATGATACCCTCCGCTCCCGCGGCTATGGCCCTGACGGTAGAAGCGCCGAGGCCCGCTACGTGAGCGAAGCGGTCCGCGTCGCGGTCGTAGCGGAAGAGGCCCCCGGTCGTGCCCGCCCAGAGCGTACCGCCCTCGTCGCACAGCACAGCCCTTACGGTCCGGGCCCCGAGGCCGCGTTCCTCTCCGTAATGGTAGAAGCGCCTGGCTACGGGGTCGAGTCGTTCCAATCCCGCGTCTGCCGTGCCGACCCAGACCCAGCCGTAGGGATCGTCCGCCACGGCGAACACCCGGTCGCTCGCGAGGCTCGCGGGATCGGAGCCGTCATGGGCGAAGCGCTCGAAGGCGTCCGAGTCCCGCGAGTAGCGCGCGAGCCCGCCACCGTCGGTGGCGATCCAGAGCGTTCCCGCGGCGTCCTCGTGCAGGTCGAAGACGAGCGATGACGGCAGGCTCTCCGGGTCTCCCGGGACAGGCCGATAGGCTATGATGCGCGAGCCGTCGTAACGCGATAGCCCGCTGAAGGTACCGAGCCAGAGATAGCCGAGCCTGTCCTGGAGCATGCAATAGACCGAATCGCCCGAGAGCCCGTCGCTCGAGTCGAGTCGCTTGAAGGCTATCCTCCGATCGCCGTCGGGTTCCGGGGGGGTCGCGGCGGCGATGGAACCCATGAAGGCTATCAGCAGGATCATCGGGAACCGCGGCGGTCGATGGAGGCTCCGATCGGCTCTGAGCCGGGTCCCGTGCGACATGGCCCCGATCGTAAGCTTAGAACGCTTGCCGCGTCAATTCGCTCAATGCGCGTCCGCGCGGCGGCGCTTGCGCTAGGACTAAGAAAGTCTATAAGCTTCGTACCAGTATGGAGGGGAACGCGCGGGCATGACATCTACTCGAGGCAATCGCCGGGCGCCTCTCCTCGCCATCGCGGCCATCGCCGCGCCGTGCCTCTTCGCCCAGGCCTCGCTCGGGGAAGGCGCCGCGCCCGTGCGCTACGAGGTCCTGCGCGTGGCCGTCGACCCCGCCATGCCCCCGCTGCAGTTCGTCGACGAGTCGGGCCGCCCGGCCGGCTTCCTGGTCGACGCCATGCTGGCCATAGGCGAGGCGAACGGCATGGCCGTGGCCCTCCTGCCCATGGCGCGGGAGGCATCGCTCGCCGCCCTGT
>CAZNNA010000160.1:0-7757 GCA_964573825.1 uncultured Treponemataceae bacterium | reverse complement strand
GGGGCGGCGGCGGGTAGGCTGAAGCTCAGGCCCGGGCGCGACCAGACGGATCCGGCCAGGCGGTCGGCCATGGACCAGGCGCGGCCCGTCCCGCCGTAGGCGGAGGCCAGGTAGCCGTAGCGGGCGGCCAGGGCGGGCGCCTCTTCCTTGAGGCCCTCGTAGAGTATGGTCGCCTCGGAGTAGCGGTCCAGCTCGTAGGCGCAGCGCGCCATGCCGAGCACCGCGACGGGGTCGCCCGGTAGGAGGGTGGTGGCCCACTCGTAGTAGGAGTAGGCCAGGGAGTAGTCCTTGCGGACGAAGGCCACGCTGGCCAGGTTGTTCCAGGCCCAGGCGTAACCGGCCTTGCTCGCCTCGACGAAGCGCTCCCAGGCCGGGTCCAGCATGCCGACCTTGGCCAGGGCCGTGCCGTACTCGTTGAGCAGCTCGGGCTGCCGGGCGGAGGCCAGCCTGCGCTCGTACTCGGCCACGATGGGTTCCATCTCGCGCGCCACGAAGCGGTCGACGCCCGCGTCGAAGGCGGCCATGGCGCGCGCCTCGTCGGGAAGGGCGAAGCGCGCCTGCGCGTCCTGGAGGCCGCTCGGCTTGTAGGCCTTCCAGTTGTCGCGCATGGCGAAGAAGGCCGCGCTGCCCGCGCGGTCGTTATCTATCCATTGCTTGGCCCCGACGCGCCAGGCCTTGACGAAGCCTTCCTTGACCATGGTGATCTCGACGGGGGCCCAGGCCCGCCCGTCGCGGAAGAGGAGGAGACCGGGGTCGAAGAAGCGCTCGCGCGCCTCGGCCTCCGATAGCCCGAGCTCGAAGGCCATGTAGATGTGGCCCGGTATGGTTATGAAGGCCGTGGGAATGCCGGAGGCCTCGAGGAGCGAGCAGAAGAGTATGGATAGGTCGTCGCAGTCGCCGCCTCGGTACATGAGCGTCTGGCTCGGGTACTGCAGGTAGTCGATGACGGCGGCGTTCTCCGACATGTCCACGTAGGCGCTGTTGGGGTCGATGACGTAGTTAAGGCCGTAGAGCCTGAGCGACTCGAAGATGCCCAGCGCGTACTGCAGGTTGGCCGGCAGCTCGCCGCGCAGGCGGTCGCGGACGACGCTGGCGGCGTAGCGGCTGAACCAGAGCGCGGCCGGGTCCGTGGGCGACACGAAGGCCGCGGCTCGCCGGTCGTCCTCCCAGGACATGGCGTTGCGGTGGTGGAGCGATAGGTCTAGGCCCTGCCTCGACGAGCGGCGGGAGCCGTAGAAGGCATACTCCACGTCGACCTGGGCGCTCGTCGAGCCGCTCTCGGTAAGCTTGAGTATGCGCTCGTCGAAGACGGCGTAGAGCGGCACCACGGCGCTCTGCCCCTTCTCTATGCGCTTGACCGTGGCGCAGACCCGGGGCCCGCCCATGTACGCGGGCGCGTAGAACGACACGCGGACGTCCTCCACCGGGCCGTCCTCGTCATTGCGCACGGTCACCGTGCCCAGGGGCTCGGCGTCGTACCAGGCGCGGAAGACCGGGAAGACGGTCTGCGTCTCCACCTTCTCTATGGCCAGCCTTGAGCGGCCTATGGCCGTCTCCGCGGGCGTTATCCGCAGGCTCAGCGTGGCGCCGATGGCATCGAGGAAGCTACCCTCCGCGTTAGGGTTCGCCAGGCGCTCGTAGCCGGCCGCCAGCCCCAGGCTCAGGGCGGCCGATAGCCGGAAGCTCGTCTCGAGCCTGGCCCCGAGCTCGTAGAGGCCATAGGGCGTCTCATCGTCGTAGAGAGCCTTGCCGAGTCCGACATGGCCGGAGAGCCCGACCGAGACTCGCTCGAAGAGGCGGGCGGTAAAGCCGAGGCCGGCCGAGCCGCCGACGTAGAGCACGCTGTCGCCCCCGCCCGTGGCCAGGGAGTAGACGCCCGCGCGCGCCAGCGCCTGGAAGAAGGGAAAGGGCGCGTACGATAGCTGGGCGGTACCGCCCAAGGCGGTGGAGAAGTTGCTCGACGGATCGAGGAGCGACGGGAACCAGGCGTCGAAGGCCGTAGAGACGGACAGCTCCGCCTGCGAGCCGGGCCCGGGGCCGACGGAGGGGCCGGCGGGCAGGGCGCCCGCCTGGCCGGAGCCTTGGGCCGCGACGGCCGCGGCCGATCCGAGGGCCGCCAGCACGGCCCCGGTCTTCTTCGCTCTACTCACGTCTGCCTCTCCCGTACCTACGGTCTATGCGATCGCCCGCTCCTTGGTCCGAGCCCCGTGCCTTAGCTCAGTCATCCTCGCCCCAGAGCATGCCGCCGCCGCGGTCCATGACCGCCGAGGCGCGCGCCGTGCTGCCGGATAGCCTGGCCGATAGGTAGCCGTAGCGCTCGGCTAGCTCCGGCATGTAGTTGGTGGCCTTGCGGAACAGCGCGTCGGCCTCGTCGTAGCGGTCGAGCTCGTACAGCGAGCGCGCGAGGCCTATGATGGCGGCCACGTCCTCCGGCCTGTCCTTGGCGGCGCGCTCGAACCAGGCGGCCGCCGTCTTATAGTCGGCGATGAGGAAGGCCACGTTGCCAATGTTGACGGCCGCGGCCGCGTGGCCCAGGGCCGCCGCCGCCTGGAACTCGGCCAGGGCCTCGGCGTACATGCCGTAGCGGGCGTAGAGCACGCCCAGGGAGTTGCGCTGGCGGCCCGTGCCGCCCTCCGGCCCGAAGGATAGGCGCATGCGCTCGGCCCTCGGCGCGACCTCCTTGGCCACCACGAGTCCCACCGCGTTCTCGAAGGCCGCGCGGACCTGGTCCTCGGAAGGCTTGCGGGTGACGGCGGAGACGCCGGGTACGCCCGCGGGCGGGAAGCGGCGCCAGGCGTCGGTCAGTCGGTAGAAGCGCTTATGGGCGTCGGGGGCCGCCTTGACCTGGGCCGCGCCGTCGCTCCAGGCGCGCAGGAAGCCCTCGCGCAGCATGGAGACGCGGATGGGAGCCCAGGCCTCGCCGTCTATGAAGAGGAAGTCGCCGGAATCGGAGAAGGAGCCCTTGGTGGCCGACTCGCCTCCTGACATCCTGAAGGCGACGAGCACCTCGCCGTCCAGCGGTATGAGGGCGGCGGGCACGCCGACGGACTCGAGCTCCGCGGCGTAGAGCGCCGCTATGTCGTCGGAGTCGCCGCCGCGGTAGGCCAGGGTCTGGTGCGGGTACTGCACGTAGTCTATGTCCGCGGGCGAGGCGCGCAGCCTGGCGTAGGGCGTCTGCGGATCGGGCGCGTAGGCCACGCCGGCTAGCCTGAGGCCCTCGAAGAGCCCCAGGGCGTACTGCAGGTTGGAATCGAGCTCCATGCGCGCCTTGGCGCGTACCACGCCCGCGAGGAACTTACCGGTATCGAGGACCGCCGGGTCGTTGGGGCTCACGAAGGAGGCCAGGACCATGGGGTCGGTCCAGGCCAGGGCGTTGCGGTGCAATATCGAGACGGTCGTCTCGGCCTTGGACGAGCGCGGCTCGCCGAGCAGGCGGTAGCTCACGAGCACCTCGCCGCGTACGCTGACGTTCTCGGTGACGGCCATGACCTTGTCGGAGAAGCTGGCCAGGAGGGGGACCGTGGCTGTCTTGCCGCGGCCCAGGTAGGGTATCTTGGCGCAGAGCGCCGGGGAGGCGGTGTAGCCGTCGATGGAGAACCAGACCTCGGCGTCGCGCATCTCGGCGCTGTCGGCGTTGCGTATGGTCACGCTCCCGAAGGCGCCCGTGGCGTAGTCCAGCGCCGAGATGGGATAGACGGGCTTGGTCTCGGACGATACCAGCGAGGCCCGGCCCTCCGCCGTGCCGGTCGACAGGCCTATGTCGGCCACGAGCGATACGGCCACGCCTTTATAGAACGAGCCGACGATGCCGTCTTCCTTGTTCATGAGGTCGACGTAGGAACCCAGGGCTGAGACCGTGATGCTCGGCGTTATCCTGAAGCCCAGCTCGCCGCCGGCGCGCCAGAAGACGTTGCCCGTCCATTCGCTCGTACCCGTGCTTCCGGTATACGGGCCGACGTAGGCCCCGCCGCCGGCGGAGGCGCCTACCTTGAGCCTGGCCAGCGGGTAGGCGAAGAAGCCCAGCCCGGCCCCGCCCGAGACGGCTACGAGGCCCGCGCCGTCGGCCAGGCCCGTCATGCCTATCGAGCGCACGTCGGCCCCGAGGTAGGGGGCCAGGAAGCCTAGGTACTCGGCGTCCATGGTCAGGGAGGCCCCGAATCCGAGGTCGAAGATGTCCTTGTCGGCGAGGGGAATGGTCAGCTCCGGTGCCACGCGTAGGCGTAGATCCTGGGCCGCGAGGGAACCTGCCGCGAGCGTTGCGAGGGCGAAGAGGGCGACAGCCTTTACACTTCTATGCATCCTATGCTCCTACTCCGCGCGGGCGGGAGGGATACGCTGAACGGCTACGTTGTTGTATGGTACATTAATTGAAGGCACGGGCTCGTTCATAGTACAGTATAGCACGCAGAGAACAAGATTTGCGGATAAAAAGAGCGATTCGCTTTAATTTTACAGAGGCGCCGGCCGCGCCCGTACCGAGGAGATTCGACCATGCTCGTACCCGACCTAGGCGACGAGGCGCTCCGCGCCCGGCTCGATCGGCTCTGCCCCGACGGGCTGACCATCTTTACCCTCGAGGGCGACTCCATCCGGGGCGCCCTGGTGTCGACGACGCGCCTGGTCGCCGAGATGCGCGCGGCCCACGGCCTGGGGATACTGGAGACCGAGCTGCTCGGCCGCGCCTATACCGCCGCCGCCCTCCTCTCGGCCACCATCAAGGGCGACGACCGCGTAGCCGTCAAGGTAGAGGGCGACGGCCCGGCCGGAGGCTTCCTGGTCGAGTGCAACGCCGGCGGCGACGTGCGCGGGCGGATCTTCCATGATCCCATCGAGCTCGACGGCCCGCCGGAGACATTGGATACCGCTCCGCTCATCGGGGCCGGCACCATATCGCTCACCCGTTACATGGCCGGGCGTACCGAGCCCGTCACCGGGAGCGCCGCCCTCAAGAGCGGACGCGTGGCGGAAGACCTGTCGGCCTACTTCCTCGTATCCGAGCAGACCCGCAGCTCCTTCACCGTGGGGCTGCGCCTGGACGCGGAGGGCCGCGTGGCCGGCGCCGGCGGCCTCTTCCTCCAGGCCCTGCCGGGCGCCTCGGGCGAGGCCCTGGATCGCGTCGAGCGCCTCGTCTACGGCATGGCCCCCCTCGGCGAGACCTTCGCCTCCGGCGCCACGCGCATGGACGTCTGCCTGCGCTCCTTTCCCTTCTTCGACTTCAACCACCTGGACGACAGGCCGGTACGCTTCTATTGCCCCTGCTCCAAGGAGCGCATAGGCGCCTACGTCGGCGCCCTGCCCATGGACGAGCTGTCCGGGCTCGAGGCGGAGGGGCCCTTTCCCTTGGCGGTGACCTGCCATAACTGCGGCTCGGCCTACGGTTTCTCCAAGGAAGAGATAGGCGCCATGCTCGCCGCCCGCCGCTAGGGTGGGCCCTGGATTGGGGCGAGGCCTTGAGATGACTGTTCGGTTCAAAAAGTAAAACGGTATATCGTAAATTGAACCATCCGAGCACTTTTCTCTTGCGAAAGCCCCGAGTGGCCGCTACAATTCCAGTGGTTCCTCGGGGCACGAGAGCGGCCCCGCCAAAGGGTTCCTCGTAAGGAGATCATCGTGCAGCTGTCTAAATACTCAGGCGACCTCTCGGGCATAGACTACCTGTCCATGCTCGTCGTTGACATCAACGGGACGGTGCGCTCCGTCTCCCTGCCCCGATCCTACGTCAGCGAGAAGGTGCTCAAGGGCGGCATAGGCTTCGACGCGAGCAACTTCGGCTACGCCCAGGTCCACAAGAGCGACATGGTCGCCATCCCGGACCTGTCCACCGGCTTCGTGGAGGAGAAGGACGGCTTCCGGATCCTGCACGCCTTCTGCGACGTCTGGACCACCGACGGCGAGCCCTTCGACCAGTACCCGAGGACCGTGGCCAAGAAGGCCATGGAGGAGCTCAGGCGGAGCGGCATAGGCGACGACGCCAAGATGCTCGTGGAGCTGGAGTTCTACGCCTTCGACGACGCGCGCTACTCGACGACCACCGGTCACTCCTACTACTTCGTGGAGAGCGCCGAGGGCATAGGCGACGAGAGCGCCGACACCCCGCGCTTCGGCCTGTCCAAGGGCTACCACCGCCTGGCTCCCGACGACAAGTACTCCCTCCTGCGCAACGAGGCGGTCAAGACCATGGAGGCGGCGGGCATCCCGGTCAAGTATCACCACCACGAGGTCGCGGCCTCGCAGCTGGAGATAGAGCTTAACTTCATATCGCTCGTGGCCGCGGCCGACGCCGTGGTCCTTGGCAAGTGGATCATCAGGACCATAGCCGAGGAGCTCGGCCTCTTCGTCACCTTCATGCCCAAGCCCATGTACAAGATAGCCGGGTCGGGCATGCACGTGCACCAGTTCGTGGAGAAGGCCGGCAAGAGCATCTTCCCCGGCGAGGGCCTCTACGGCCTGTCCCAGGCGGGACTCGCCTACACCGCGGGCGTCCTGTCCCACGCGCTGTCGGGCTCCCTCCTCGCCTGGTCCAACCCCAGTACCAATAGCTACCGCCGCCTGGTCCCCGGCTACGAGGCCCCGGTGTCGGCCACCTTCGCCCAGGGCAGCCGCGCCGCCGCCGTGCGCATACCCGGCTACCTCAAGAAGGGCGAGGCCCGCATAGAGTTCCGCACCGGCGACGCCACGGCCAACGCCTACTACTTCCTGGCCGCCATGCTCCTCGCCGGCCTCGACGGCATCCGCCGCGGCCTGGACCCCGTCAAGCTCGGCTACCAGTCGGCCAAGGAGACCCCTAAGAACACCTTCCCGACCGGCCTCTTCCACGTGCTCGCCGGCCTCAAGAAGGACGCCGCCTACCTGGCGCCGGCCTTCCCCCCGGAGCTCGTCGACGGCTGGATAACCATGAAGAAGCAGGAGGCCGAGTACGTCTACAACGCCCCCGTGCCGCAGGAGTACGAGCTGTATTTTTAGTTAGATGATGAGCAAGGCTTTACTCTGGAGGACTTGAGAGTACCGAAGGGAAGCCAGGAGCCAGTAGCCGGTAGCCAGAATGTCGGGTGACGGGCGACGGTAACGAGAGCCGGGGGAGCGGCGTAGGATATCCCGCGCCTGTCCCCTCGGCATAGGGTAGTCTGACCGTCGCCTACTACTGGCTTCTGACTACTGGCTACTGACTACTACATTATTGTACTTGCTTCGACTCCTTTGCCCCCTTGGGCGATTTTTTAGTTCACACACTACAGGAGACCGACCATGTTCGACGATACCAAGCTTGCCGCCCTCCTCGCCAAGGCCAGGGCCGAGGGCCGCGACGCGCTGACCGAGCCCGAGGGCGTGGAGATACTCAAGGCCATGGGCCTCCGGGTACCGGTGAGCCTGGCCGTACCCGGTTCCGCGGGCGTCGCCGGCCTTAAGGCCGTACCCGGCGATAGGGTCGTCGTCAAGGTGGTGAGCCCCGAGATACTCCATAAGACCGAGGCCGGAGGCGTGGCCATCGTGGCCAACGAGCCGGGCGCCGTACGCGCCGCCATAGCCGACATGGAGGGCCGCTTCAAGGGCGTCAGGGTCGAGGGCTACACGGTCAACGAGTTCGTCAGCTTCGAGCCCAGGCTGGGCCACGAGATCATCGTGGGCTACCGCTTCGCGCGGGACTTCGGCCCCGTCGTGTCCTTCGGTCCGGGCGGCATCTACACGGAGTTCCTGGCCAAGCGCTTCAGGCAGGGCGCGGCCACCGTCTTCCTGAGCCCCGACGGGGCCGACCGCGC
>CAZNNA010000159.1:0-7765 GCA_964573825.1 uncultured Treponemataceae bacterium | reverse complement strand
CTGCAGGGCCACCCCGATCAGCGCGCGCAGCGCCTGCGTCCCCGCGGCCAGCGACCTGCCGGCTATGGAGACGCTCCCCGCGTCGGCCCGGGACAGCGTGCACAGTATCCGTACAAGCGTCGACTTGCCCGCCCCGTTAGCTCCTAGGAGCGCGAAGCGGCTGCCCTCCGGCACGTCCAGGTCGATTCCGGCCAGAGCCCTTGGTCCCTCGTGGTAGGTCCTCTCCAGCCCCCGGGCCTTGATGATGTTAGTTGCCATGTATCCTCCTCGTACCGGGAGCGAGGATACGGTGACGGACCGGGGTCGGTGCGCTACTGGAGGGTTTCCGGTTCGGGCGCGGCCTTGGCGAGCTTTTCCCGCAAACGCTCCAGCTCCCTCGCCGATAGCCCCGTCGAGGAGGGTTCGGTCGCCTCGGCATCGGTAGCGCCCTCGAGGAGGCGGCGGAAGGCCGTCGCCTCCTCGGCCGAGATCCGCGTGCCCCGTAGTATATGGCGCTCGAAGGACTCGCAGGCCAGGGGGCAGACGCGGCGCGTCAGGTCCAGGATGACCTCGGCGTAGTCCCGTATCTCGCGCTGCGCGTGCGCGTCCAGGCGCAGGGCCAGGAAGCGGAACAGGTTATGGAGGTCCATCTGCCAGTACCACTCGGTGTAGGTGGACAGGGGCAGGTTGACGCGGGCCAGCTCTCGCGCGAGCCCAGAGTCGACCAGGGCCTTGTACGAGGCGTAGGCGTCGCGCTGGCCCTTCTCCAGGGCCCCTACGACCGCCTGAGCCTCCGCCGGCGGCAGTGGCTCGGCCTCGCGGCCCTGCTTGTTGTCGGCGCTCTGCCGCGCCAGGGCCTCGGGCGCGGGCAGCCAGACTTCGTCCTTCATGATGGAATAGCGGCCGGAGATCTCGTTGACCCGGGCCGTCCGATGGCGTATCCACTGGCGCGCCACGAAGATGGGCATCTTGATGTGGAAGGTCAGGTTCACCTGCTCGAAGGGCGAGGTATGCTCGTTCCGCAGGAGGTAGTCGATCAGGCCCGCGTCCTCCCGGACGGTCTTGGTGCCGGCGCCGTAGGAGACGCGGGCGGCCTGCACGATGCGGGCGTCGCCGCCCAGGTAGTCGACGAGGCGCACGAAACCCTTGTCGTGGACCCGGTATTCCTTATCGAGGACGGCCTCGGCCGCCTCCACCACGCAATGCGCCACGGCGCTATCCTTTCCGCCCGGGCCGGCCGCCATGGCCGCCCCGGCTATCGAAGCCCCCGAAATCGCCGTAGAACGAGCCGAGGCCGTCCTTGCCCGAGCCCGGGCCGTGGCTATCGGAGCCGTAGGTACAGAAGAAGCCCAGGCGATCCGCCCAATCGCGCATGAGCGCGTTCAAGGCATCGCTATCGGCGTTACGATACTCGTAGAGCTCGAGGCCCTGGACGCCCAGCTCGCGGAGGCGCCTAAGGAGACGCTCGAGCCGACGCCCGCCCGCCTTGGCCGCCTTGACGGAATCGCCGAACTCGTGCCCGGGGTGAGGGACGACGAGGACGCCGCCGTCCGCCCGTACCGCCTCGGAGACGGCCTCGAGCGACGGCTTGCGGAACCGCGCGCCCGCGAACGGCCCGCCCTCGAAGTAGGCCTTCTTGAAATCCCTATACGATACCGAGGGCGCCAGCGCCCCTCCGTCCCGGAGCGCCAGGAAGAGGTCGGTCTTGGAGTACCGCAGGGAGGCCGGATCAGGCGGCCCGCCCGGACGGCCCTCGGAGCGCCTCGCCTCGAGCGCCTCGAAGGTCGTCGCCTTGGCGCCGAAGAGCCCGGCGGCTCGCCCGAACAGGGTCGCCACGCGCTCGGCGCGCTCGGCCCGCGCGGGGGCCAGGAGTGCCTCCGTCCGGGCGTAGCCGCCCTCCGGGAAGTAGGCCAGGATCTCGCTCCGGTACCTGGAAGGCCCGTCGACGCAGTCGATCTCCACCGCGGGCCAGGTACGCAGCCCCAGCCCACGGGCAGCGGCCGAGAAGTCAGGCCAGCCGCCGAGGGTGTCGTGGTCGGTCAGGCAGGCGGCCTCGAGCCCGGCCGCCGCGGCCCGGCGGGCTATCTCGCCCGGCCAGAGTCCGCCGTCCGAGTACCTCGAATGGATATGCAGATCGGCTCGCATCCCGGCTTCCTTGGCGCTATACTAACCCGGGCCGCGGAGGGCGCACAAGCCTGGACGGTACGGGAGACGAGCATGTTCGAACTGACCGACATCATAGCTAACGACCTGATCTTCGCCATGGAGAACCAGGACAGTGACTTCATGGTCCGAGCCGAGAACGGCGAGGTCATATTGACCGGCGATGACGACCTGGACAGCGGCCTCGGGGACCTCGACGATGGGGCGGACCTCCTCGAGCCGCCCTCTTGGACCAGCTCGGACGGCTATGCCCTCATGGAGGCCTTCGCCGCCGGGGTCGCCGACCCCGAGGGCCGGACCAGGCTCCGCGCGGCCCTGGATCGCGGCAAGGGCGTCTTCAAGGCCTTCAAGCAGGCCCTCGAGGACTTCCCGGAACTCGAGCGGCGCTGGTTCGGCTATAAGGAAGCCGCGCTCAAGCGGCGCATAGCAGAGTGGTACGACGCCGCCCGGGAGGCCCGAGGGCTCGAGCGCCTAGGGCCGGAGCCGGAGGCGGACGACGACCTCCTAGCCAATGACTACGCCTTCCGCGTCGCCGGCCGCGAGGCATGGGTCGAATGCCTGCCCCTCTTCCGCCGAGGCTTGGCCGAGGCGCTCTCGGCCTTTCCCGAGCCCCTGGTCGAATACGAATACACGGCCATCGAGCGCGAGATCGAGGAGGGCGGCCGCGACGGCCTCGTCATCGTCCTGGCGGAGGCAAGCGCCGGGGCCGTGGCCGGCCTGGCGGTCGCGCGCCGGGTCTACGTAGCCGACTCGTCCTTCGGTAAGCTCGCCTACCTCTACGTGGCCCCGGAGCACCGACGCCTCGGCCTGGCCCGTCGCCTGTCCGAGACGGCGCGCGAGCTACTGGCAAAGGACGGCATCGGGCGTTTCGTCATCGACCTGCCCTTCATGCCGGCGGGCTTCGGCACCTCGCTCGCCGGCTACGGCTACGAGGCCTTCGGCACGCGCTACCTGCGCACGGGCGACTAGCCTAGGCGGAACGCGGGCGCCACGCGCCCGTCGGCCAGGAAGCCCACGCCCTCGGCCTCGAGGGCGGCCCGCTGGGCCTCGTAGCCCCCGCCGCGCGGAAGCGCTATCGAGCCGTCGGCGCGCACCACGCGCCACCAGGGCAGGCCCTCCGATGCCGAGCAGGCGTGCAGGACGCGCACGACCGTCCGCGCGCCGTTAGGCAGGCCCGCCAGGACGGCCACGCGCCCGTAGCTCGTCACCCTACCCGCGGGGACGCCCCGCAGCTCCGCCTTGATAGCCTCCGCCGTCTGTCCCACGGTCACCTCCCGTAGCGCGTAGACAAGAATCTATGCCCCGGGGCGAGCCGCGCTGTCCACGAGGGGCGTCGCGGGACCGCAACCGCGCCCATCCGGCACGACAGATCCCTTTTCAGGCGCGCACTTCCAGTATACCCTCTATCGGTAAAAAAGCATAACCAAAGGATGCCCCATGGACACGCTCGCCGAGCACAGGATTCATCGCCTATCTGACATCTACGCCCGCGACCGGAACGGCCCGGGGCCTGCTCTCTTGGCCGTCATGATCATAGCCATAATCATCCTCGTCATGGCTCAGGATCTCGCCCTGGCCTGCTTCCAGCTAGGCGCCCTTGGCGTACTCCGGCCCGGCTTCCTAACCGAAATGCTAGCCCGGCTTAACCAGGAACCGCCTCGAGGCTCGTCCGCCGTAGCCTATGCCGTTCGAGTAACAATCGTTACGCCGATTATCGCCGAGCTCCTGTTCCGAGGAGTCTTCCTTCCGCGCCTGTCGCGGCGTATCGGCGCCATCGGCGGCGCCGTAGCATCGTCCCTCTTCTTCGCGGCTTTCCATCTGAACATGCTGGGCGCCTTCGTCTTCGGCTTAGTCCTTTGCTCGCTCGCCAGGCGTACGCGCTCGCTCCTCGTCCCGACGCTCGCGCACATGATTAACAACGCAGTCGCCGTAGCCATAGACCTCATCGCGGGGGTAAACCTTTTCCTGCCGTTCGATCGGTATCGATCCTTAGCCCTTCCAGCGGTCGGCGTTGCCATCCTGAGCCTCACCGCGCTCTGGTTCTGCCTTAATCGCTTCTTTCCTGGAAGCCGCGCGCCCCGGCCCGGCGACAAGGGCCCCGATAAGCCCGAACCGGCCGGAGGGGAACCGATCGAGGCATACCTCCTGAGCGTCGACATCCCAGGTCCCTGCGCCGAGGCGGAGCCCGACGGTCGAGAGGCGCCCCTGAAGCGCTAACGCCTCCACGCGCTCGCGGCCCTCCCACGAGGCTGGCCTGTAGGCGCGCGCCTAGAAACCGGTTATACGGCGGCCTTGCGTTCCTTGTAGGCATACGCGAGCGCCGCCTCGAGAACAGCCGTCAGGTTACTATTGAGGCTCTTTGCCTACGCCAATACATCGCTAGTAACGGACAGACTCGTTGGTTTCTTAGCTGCCTCGGGACTAGAGGAAACAACAACCCTCACTTCATCCATATTATATGCGCATAGCATGTACTAGCTAAATGAGTAATAGAGACAGTTCGTCTCGTCAGGAATAGCTCCAAGACAGCGTACGAAGGGGCGAGGGCGTACACTCAAAATGACATATTTACATTATATGTCTTTTAGATAATACTTGTACTGGTACGAAGCTTAGTGATGCCCGCACGGCATTTCCATGCCGTGCGAGTAGTTATCACGAAGCCTTACCGATGGACGAGACGTCGCGCGCTACATCATTGCCCTGCATGTAATTACGGGCTCGCCATCACAAGGCTTCGTACCAGTACCAAGGAGCAGCCATGAAGACCTGTCTTTTATTCCCCGGCCAGGGAGCCCAGTGCATCGGCATGGGCAAGGACCTCTACGACGCCGACCCCGACGTCCGCCGCCTCTTCGAGGAAGCCTCCGACGCGGCCAGGACCGACCTCGCGGCCCTCATCTTCCAGGGCGACGAGGAACAGCTCAAGAACACCCGCAACGCCCAGCTCGCCCTGGCCCTCGTCGACTCGGCGGCGGCCCTGGCCCTGCGCAAGCGAGGCGTCCGCGCCGACGGCGTAGCCGGCTTCAGCCTGGGCGAATGGGCCGCCCTCTGCGAGGCGGGCGTCGTGCCCTTCGCGGAGATGATAGCCCTGGTCGCCGAGCGCGGCCGCCTCATGGACGAGGCCGGTAGGCGCTCCGGCGGCTCCTCCATGAGCGCGGTGCTCGGGCTCGAGGCCTCCGCCGTCGAGGCGGCGATCGCCGGTATCGATGGCGCCTGGATAGCCAACTACAACGCCGCCTCCCAGTCGGTACTCTCCGGCACGGACGCCGGCCTGTCCCTGGCGGAGGAGGCCGTCAAGGCCGCCGGCGCCAAGCGGGCGGTCAGGCTCAAGGTCTCCGGCGCCTTCCACTCGCCGGTCATGCGCTACGCCTACGACGGCTTCAAGGAGCGGCTCTCGGGCGTCGCCTTCTCCGACCCTACGATAGCCTTCTACTCCAACGTCACGGGCGGCCGCGTACGCTCCGGCGCCGAGCTCAAGGCCCTGGCCGCCGAGCAGATCACGAGCCCGGTTCGCTGGACGGCCGAGGAGGCAGCCATCGCCGCAGACGCCTACGGCCGCCTCCTCGAGGCGGGTCCCGGCTCGGTGCTCACCGGCCTCTGGAAGTCCGCCGGCCTCGAGCCCGCCGTGCTCCCGGCCTTTACCCTGCCCCAGCTCTCGGCCCTGGAGCCCCTCGGGAAGGAGCCGGCGGCATGAGCGAACCCAAGCTGCTTACAGGTAAGCGCTGCCTAGTCACCGGAGGCTCCAAGGGCATAGGCCTAGCCATAGTCGAGGCCTTCCTGGCCCGGGGCGCCTCGGTCGAGTACTACGCGCGTAGCCGGGCGGCCAACCACGACGAGCTCGCGGCCGCGGCCGTCGCCTCCGGCCTCGAGCTGCGCCACGAAGCCGTGGACGTGTCCGATGCCGCGGCCCTCGAGGCCGCCGTCGAGGCCAGCCTCGCGCGAGGCCCCCTGGACGTCGTCGTCAACAACGCCGGGATCACCCGCGACGGCCTCGTGTTCCGCATGGGCCTGGCGGACTGGCAGGCCGTCATCGACGCCAACCTGACCTCCGCCTTCGTCGTCTGCAAGGTCGCGGCCCGCGCCATGATCAAGCGCCGCGCGGGCTCCATAATCAACATGGCCAGCGTCGTCGGCCTCGTCGGCAACGGGGGCCAGGTCAACTACGCCGCCAGCAAGGCCGGCCTCGTCGGGCTCACCAAGAGCCTGGCCAAGGAGGTCTCGAGCCGCGGCGTACGGGTCAACGCCATAGCCCCCGGCTTCATCGATACCGCCATGACCGAGGCCCTGGGCCAGGAAGCCCGCTCGAGGCTCTTCGCGCAGATACCCCTGGGGCGGGCCGGCTCCCCCGCCGAGGTCGCCTCCGTGGCCGTCTTCCTGGCCTCCGACCTGTCGTCCTACGTGACGGGCGAGGTCGTCAAGGTCGACGGCGGCATGGCCATGTAGCGCCTCGCGTAGCGGCGCGTAGAAAAAGGACCGTGTGCTCCGGCCCGTTTGCTAGTATACTCTAGCTCTCGGGCGCACCCTGGGCGCCCGTCCGAGCGGAGGGCACGCGTGAACGGAACGGAGCTAACGGTCAGGCCCGGGCATCCCCGGCCCTTCGGCGCCACGCCGGTACCCGGCGGCGTCAACTTCGCGGTCTTCTCCCGCCACGCGACCAGCCTCCGGCTCCTGGTGTTCGCCAAGGCCGACGACGGGCAGCCCATCCTGGACCGGCGCCTGGACCCGGTCCAGAATCGAACCGGCGACGTCTGGCACGTACACGTGAACGGCCTGGGCCCGGGCGCCCTCTACGCCTGGCGCGCCGACGGCCCCTACATTCCCGAGCGCGGCCTGCGCTTCAATCCCCACAAGCTCATCCTGGACCCCTACGCCAAGGCCCTGTCGGGCAACTTCGAGTGGGACATGGCCTCGGCCCTAGGCTACGATCCCGCCGACCCTCGGCTCGACCTATCGTTCTCCCGGATCGACGACGCGGCCGGACTCCCTAAGTGCGTGGTGGTCGACGACGACGCCTTCGACTGGGAGGGCGACAAGCCGCTCAACCTGCCGCTCCGCCACTGCGTCATCTACGAGACCCACGTGCGCGGCCTCTCCGCCCACGCCTCGGGCGGCTCCTCCCACCCGGGGACCTACCTGGGCGTCGTAGAGGCCATACCGTACCTCAAGAGCCTCGGCGTCACGAGCCTCGAGCTCCTGCCCATCCAGGAGTTCGACCACCACGAGAACCCCCGAAAGGACCCGCGCACGGGCAAGCGCCTCTACCAGTACTGGGGCTACAGCACCCTGGCCTTCTTCGCGCCCAAGGGCCGCTACGCCTCCTCCGGCTGCTCCGGCCAGCAGGTCTCCGAGTTCAAGGCCATGGTCAAGAGCCTCCACAAGGAGGGGATAGAGGTCATACTCGACGTCGTCTTCAACCATACCGGCGAGGGCAGCGAGCTCGGCCCCACGCTCAGCTTCCGGGGCCTCGACAATCCCATCTGGTACATCCTGGACGACGACCCGCGCCGCTACAAGAATTTCTCAGGCTGCGGCAACACCCTCAACTGCAACCATCCCGTGGTGCGTTCATTCATCCTGGACTGCCTGCACTACTGGGTCTCCGACATGCACGTGGACGGCT
>CAZNNA010000158.1:0-7775 GCA_964573825.1 uncultured Treponemataceae bacterium | reverse complement strand
GCCTTCGGCGGCTCGCTGGGGCTCGAGTACGCCCTGGCGACGCCCGTCCCGCTGGCCCTCAACCTGGCGGGCGCGTACAGCGCCGGCGGCCTCCTCCCCGCCCAGGGCGTAGCCGTGCCCGGGACGCTGAGCGAGTTGACGGTGCTGGCCGGAGCCTCCGCGGGCCTCCCCCTTAACCGGGCGCTCAGCCTGAGGGGCTTCCTGGACGGCGGGGTAGCCCTCGGGCGGCTCGACTCCGGCGATCCCGTGCCCTACGGCTCGGCTCGCGCCGGCGCCGGCCTCGAGCTGCGCCTGGCGGACTCCTTCTCGGCCCGCCTGGACGCCTCGTGGACCTACATGTTCGGCCTGTACGGGGGCCTCGGGGCCACGCTCGGGGTGGCCTACCATATACCGACGGCCGGCTCCCTCGGCGTCCGGGCCCTGCAGTTCGCCTCGACCGAGGTCGGGAACGTCTTCCCGATCTTCCGTTCCTACTACGACGACAATGCCGTGGGCACGGTCCGCATAGCCAATCCCGGCCGCAGGGCGGTCTCGGGCGTCAAGGTCAGCTTCTTCGTCAGGCAGTACATGGACGCCCCCAAGGAATGCGCCGTCATCGAGCGGCTGGCCCCGGGCCAGGAGGCCGAGGTGGCCCTCCTCGGGCTCTTCAACGACCGTATCCTCTCGGTGACCGAGCCTACCAAGGTGAGCGCCGAGATCATCCTGGAGGACGCCTCCGGCGCGACCCAGTCCAAGTCCGTCACCGTGCTCGTCTACGACCGCAACGCCCTGACCTGGGTGGACGACAGGCACGCGGCCGCCTTCGTCTCCAGCAAGGACCCCTGGGTCCTGGACCTGTCCGGCAACATCGCCGCCGCCGTCAAGGACGGCCGCAACCCGGAGCTGCCCGAGAACCTCCAGACGGCCCTGGCCTTCCACGAGGGGCTCCGCGCCTACGGCATCAGCTACGTACTCAGCCCTAACCGGCCCTTCGCCTCGGGGAGCGTCGACGCCGCCGCGGTGGACAGCCTCAAGTTCCCCAGGCAGACCCTGGGCTACCGGGCCGGCGACTGCGCCGACCTGTCGGTCCTCTACGCCTCGTTCTTCGAGGCCGCGGGCGTAGAGACCGCCTTCATCACCGTACCCGGGCACATCTTCATGGCCTTCGACTCCGGGCTCACGAAGGACGAGGCCGCCGCCCGCGCCATGGACGCCCGAGAGCTCGTGCTGGTCGACGGCAAGGCCTGGATACCCATAGAGACGACGCTCCGCAGCGCCGGCTTCCTGGAGGCCTGGCGCAACGCCGCGGCCCAGTGGCGCGACGCCGGAGCCAAGGGACTCGCCGGATTCCATTCCGTCCGCGAGGCCTGGAAGACCTTCCCGCCCGTCGGCCTCCCGGCCGATTCCTCCAGCGTCGCCCCTCCCCCGGCCAAGGCCGTCCGGGCCGCGTTCGACGCCGAGCTCGCCAAGGCCGTAGCCCTGGAGCTGCGGTACCGGCTCGAGAGGCTCGGTCCCCAGCCGGCCGAGGGTTCCGCCAGGTTCCTGAACGACCGGGGCATACTCTACGCCAAGTACGGCCGCTACGACGAGGCGGAGCGCGACCTCAAGGCCGCCGCCAAGGCCCAGTACAAGCCCGCCGCCGTCAACCTAGGCAACGTGGCCTTCCTGCGCGCCGACTACAAGGCCGCCTACGAGCGCTACGCCGAGGCCGCCAGGCTCGACGCCGGCAATCCCCGCGTCCTGGCCTCCATGGCCCGCGCCGCGGCCGCGCTGGGCCGCTCCGACGAGGTCGCGACCCTCCTCGGCCGCGTCCGCGCCCTGGACCCGCGCCTGGCCGACCGCTACGCCTCCCTCGCCGACTCGGCCGCCGCGACCACCCGCGCCTCCCAGGCCGGCAAGGAAGAGACGCTATGGTTCTGAGAAAGGCCGCTGTGACGAACAAGGGGGCATTAGCGCGCGGGCCCTCGACTTCATGGCTCTGTCCATCGTCCTTGCCTCGTGTGATAACCCGCTGGCGAAGGTCGTGGACGCCTTGAAGGCCGAGCCTATATGGCCTCAAGAATGACGGTAGGCGCTCGCTTGCCATCGATGTTCACAATCTACCGTACTAATCCGGTAGTTTGGTACAATTATAAAGCATAGAAAATATGTAAGTATTATATAATATTTATAAAAAATGCCCCCGGGTAACCGCCCGGGGGCATTTTTAAAGCAATAGTCCTATACCACAATAACCTAACAGCCCCGCCCTTCATTCTGGCTACTGGCTTCTAGATTCTAGATTCTTGATTCTTCTTCCTACTCTTCCTTCTTCACCCTCACGCGCCTGACCCTCGGCTTCTCCTCGGGCACGGCGGGCACCATGGGGGCCTTGGCCTTGACGCGTAGTACGCGGGCCTTCTTGCCGTCGGCAGGGCTTGCGCTGCCTTCAGGGCGGCTGGGGTCGCGGGCTACGACGCGCTTGCGGCGGTCGTCGTTGGGGCCGCGAGAGGGCCGATCGCTGCCCGGGCGAGCGCCGGCCGGTCTGTCGGCGGCGGGGCGCTTAGCGTCGGCGGCGGGCCTGCGGCCCTTGCCGGTCTCTATGTAGTGCCTGGGGCGCTCGTCGGGCGATAGGCGGGCGAGCTCGTCGCGGCCGTCGTCGCGCGGGGCCATGGCCTCGCGCTTGGTGCGCGGCGGCTTGGCCCTGGCCGACGGGGCGGCCTTCTCCATTGCCTCGAGGGACTGGGACAGGGCCTTGATGAAGTCCGCGGCGCTTTCCTGGAAGACGACGACGGAGCGTCGATCGAAGTCGCCGGTCTCGGTCGGCTTGCTCTCCACGATAGTCAGGAAGAGATCGCCCACGCGGTTCTCCTTGACATTAAAGAAATACGTCCTACCGTCGCATGCCATGCGCGTAGAAAAGAGCTCGCCACGTAGGCCCATCTGTCCCCTCCCTGATACTCAGTCGCGGATACTAACGCCTTTTGCGGTATTATGCAAGGGAGTCCGCTTCGACCACCATGGCCGCGTGGCGCTCGAGGAGCCAGGCCTCGAGCCCGGGCTCGTCGCCCCGTACCTCGGCCATGACGCGGAAGACCGGCTCGGTGCCCGAGCCGCGCATCCATAGGAAGGCCGCTGGCCGGCCGTTCCCGTCGTCGAAGCGCAGCTTGAGCCCGCCCGAGCCCGAGAGGCCGAAGGCGCCGGCCAGCTCGCGCTCGTCGGGGCCCGCGCTCGCGAGGGCCCTGACCGTCACGGGGCCGAGCCGTTCCGCTAGCTTGGCGACAACGGCGGCCTCGGCTCGCCTCCAGACGGCCTCGTAGGCGTCCTTGAGGGCGGCGTGGTCGCGGGTGCGCACGCGCAGGGCCGCCCTGTCCTCGAAGACGCTCGTCGTGGTAAAGCGCGGTAGGCTCGCTAGGACGTCGGCCAGGCCGAAGTCGTCGCGGTAGCGTTCGGCCTGGCCCGAGCGCTCGAGCCAGAGCCTATAGGGCCCGGGGCGTCCGCCCTCGTCGCGAAGGTAGAGGAGCTTGAGTATGGCCGTCACCGTGTTCAGGGGGTCGCGGACGCTGGCGGGGTGGGTGATGACGCCGCCGTTGGAGCCCTCGCCCAGGACGCGGACCTCGTAGCCCCTCTCCCTGAGCGAGCGGGCCAGCCCCACGACGTTGGCCTCGCCCGTCTCGGCCCGGAAGACCTCGGCGCCGAGGGTGCCGGCTATGGCCTCGATCCTGAGGCTGGTCGCGTCGTTGCAGGCTACGGCGACGCGAGCGGCCGCGCCCGAAGGCCCGGGAGCCGACTCGCCGCGACGGGAGGCCATGACGGCGAGCTCCGCCAGCACCGCCAGGGCGAAGGTCTCCTGGGCCTCCAGGGACTTGGCCCCGCCCGCCGCCTCGTCCCAGTAGACGATGTTGCCCCTGTCGCCGTCGCAGTCGGGCACGTAGCCGAGGACGAAGGCCGGATCGCCCCGGTGAGCCGCCTCGACGGCCCTGCGGCAGGGTTCCAGGGATTCACCCTCGGGAACGATTCGGTGGGCGAAGCGCCGCGGCTGGGCGTTGAGGGGTAGCACCGAGACGCCGAGCCCCGACAGGAAGTCCTCGTCTATCGACAGGGAGCGCGCCGAGCCGTTCATCTCTGCCACGATGCCGCAGCCCCGGGAGCCGACGGCCGCGGCTAGGGCGTCGAGCTCGCGTTCCTGGGCGGCCAGCTCGGGCGAGGAGCCCCCGACCTCGCGGGCGAAGAGGGAGTAGTCCGAGACGGCGCGGCGCTTGGCGGCGGCGGCGCCCGAGTAGAGCGAGGCGACCTTGTCGGCCGGCACCGAGGCGACGAGGCCCGCCATGGCCGCTATGTCAGCCTCTTCGCAGGCGCCCGCCTTGAGCGCGGCTATGAGCGCCTTGGCGTCCGCCGCCGGTAGTACGCCGCCGTCGGACAGGCCGAACTTGACGCCGTTATGCCCGGGCGGGTTGTGGCTGGCCGAGACGTAGCAGAACGCGCCGAGGCGCTCGGGATCGTCGGGCGGAAGGGCGCCGGAGCGCCGGGCCCAGGCCATGATCTCGGGCGCGGCGCAGATGAAGGCGTAGCGCACCGATAGGCCGCGGGCCAGGAAGACGCGGGCCATGACGTCGGCTATGGCGGGGCCGGTTGGCCTCGTGTCCAGTCCCAGGGCTACGACTGGCTCGCCGCCGGCGGCGGTGCCCAGGCGCCCGAGGAGGAAGCCCGCGAACGCGTCGGCCATGCGAGCGGCTACGTAGGCCGCCGCGGGCGTTATGCCCTCGGATAGGTCGTCGTCCGACTCGCCGAAGACGCCTCGCCAGCCGGAGGCCGATAGGACGAGGCCGTCGAAGAAGGCGCGAGCCTCCTCCGGAGTAGGTTTCTTGGAAAGCGGGGCTATATACGGGTCGCCCATGGCGAAGCCCGTGGCCTGGTGGTTGACGATGAAGCTTTTCATGGAGCCATTATAGCCTTTTTAGGCTGAATGGAAAGACGGCGATAAAGGCCTGGCTCCGCCCTAGACGGGATGTACCGGGTCAGAGCTCCAGCGACGGCAGCTCCGCGGGCGAGCGGGCGGCGCGGCGGTTCTCTTCCTGGATGGCGTCGTAGACTTCCTGGCGGAAGACCTTGACCTCCTTGGGAGCGTCGATGCCGAGCCGTACCTGGTCTCCCCGTATCTCTATGATGGAGAGGACGATGCCGTCCCCGATGACGACCTTCTCGTTGAGCCTGCGCGATAGTATGAGCATCGCGCTATTTCCTCGAGGCGGCCAGCTCCGCCATGACGTCGTGCTTGGTCTTCCAGCGCGGGTCGGAGAGGACGACCTGCGCCCCCCTGCGGCTGCGGCGGCCTATCACGAGGGGACCCATCAGGTTGGCCGTCACGGGTCCGCCGTCCGGCGGGACGGTGACAAGGGACAGTACCAATGCGTCCTCGGGGCCGTCGATGCCGAGCGGTCCCACGGCCTCGTCGGCGGCGTCCACCGAGTAGTCGGGCCTGAAGAGGAAGGGATCGAGGAGTATGAACGATAGTTCGGGCAGCTCCGTGGACTGCAGGAAGAAGTAGGGCTTCTGCGGCGCGTCGAGCAGCGCGTAGCTCGTGAACTTCCTGAAGCCTATGAGCCCGTCGGGGAATTCCAGTATCTGGCGATCGTCCACGTCGAGCTCGCCGAGCACCTTCGTCTGAATCTTCATAGCGGTCGCCAATCTGCCCTAATCAGCGGAGGAAGTCAAGGAGCGTCTTGGGTAGGACGCGGCCGGCCATCTGGAGCGTAGCCTGGTGGGCGTACTCCATCATCTTGAAGTCAGTTATGGCCTGGGACATGTCCAGGTCCTTCTCCGCGGAGAGGAGGCGCGTGGCGTCCGGTATCTCTCGGTTGAGCCTGAGGGCCGCCGACTCCAGGCGCTCGGTGGCGGCGCCCGCCTGGGCGAGCCTGCGGCCCAGGTTCTCCATGCCGGCGTCTAGGCCGGCCAGCGCCCGGCCGCCTACGTCCAGGAAATCGCCCTTGCGGAGCGCGTCGCGCAGGGAGAGCACCGAGTCGAAGAGCGAGCCGCCCGATACCTTGGCGGTCGAGGCGTAGTCGGAGGGTACGCCCGAGCCCGACAGTATGCCGAGGTCGGCGAGCGTCGAGCCGCCGGGGCCGTCCTCGAGCCGCACGCGGTGGGCGTCGGTCGCCTCGAGCACCAGGGCCGAGCGGACCGGGTCGAGCGAGGCCTTGACCGCTGCGCCCGAGTCGTTGATCTTGGCTATGATGGCCTGGACCGTGTCGCCGGGGCGCAGGGCTATGCCGTGGCCGTCGATGACTATGCTCGTCTCGGCCGCCACCCGGTAGGTCGAGGCGTCCGCGCCGGAGGCTATGCGCTGGCGCTCGGCCCAGTAGACGGCGTCGCCCGGCAGGTTGAGCTGCGCGTACGAGGCCTCGCTGATCTCCGCCTCGGGCGAGCCTATGCCGCCCCGGTACTCCACGGCCACGGTCGTCGCCGCCCCGGCGGCCGGCGCGTAGCCCGTGACGGCCCGGAAGGGCTCGGTCTTGGCCTTGTCCCCGGCGAAGAGGTAGTCGCCGTCGGGACCCCGGGCGTTGCCCAGGCTCACGAGCTCGGTCAGGAGCTGGTCGACCTCCTCGGCCATGGCGCCCGTGTCCTCCTTGGTGAAGGTCCCGGTGGCTCCCGTTATGGCCAGCTCGCGCACGCGCTGCATGATGTCCATGGCCTGGCGCATGTAGCCTTCGGCTATGGCGGCCCGGTCCTTGGCGTAGAGGGCGTTCTCCTCGTAGCGCTCGAGGCGCCCGACGAAGGACTCGTAGCGCACGGCCCGGGCCGCGGCCATGGGATCGTCCCTCGGGCTGTCGAGCCGTTCCTGCCTGGACAGCTTGGACTGCAGCGACGCCATCGATTCCTCGTTGCGCCTGAGCCAGAACTGCATGTCGGCGTTCATCTGATCGGAGCCTATCCTACGCATGGCTTCCTCCGTCGCGTTTCATGGCTAGACGCCCATCCGGTTGATGATGGTGTCGAGCATCGTATCCATCTGGGCTATGAATTTGGCGGCCGCCGCGTAGCCGTGCTGGAACTTGATCATGGCGGCCAGCTCCTCGTCGATATTGACGCCGGATACCGAGCGGCGGGCGTCCTCGAGGCTCTTGGCTATGCGCGACTGCGTCTCGGCCATGCGGCCGGCGCGCTCGCCCTTGAGGCCGACCGTGGCCACGGCGTCGGCGAAGTAGTCGTCGAAGGTCTTCTGCGAGCCGACCATGACCGGCGAGGTCCGTAGCCTGGCTATGGCCAGGGCTGCGCTGCCGTCTCCCGCCTCCGCGGGCTTGCCGTTGGAGCCGAAGCCCGCGGCGACGCTGCCCAGGTCGAGCCTGACGGCCTCTGATACCTCAATCCAGCCGGAGGGATGGGCCAGTGGCGCCACGGCGTAGTCCACGCCCGCCTTGAGGCCAGTCACGGCGTCGGCGCGGTCCCAGCGGTAGGCGCCTTCCTCGCCGGAGGAGGCCAGGAGCCCCGAGTAGCCGGCCAGGAACTCGCCCGAGTCCTCTATGTGGCGTATGACGAAGTCCGGGCTCTCTCCGTCGCTGGCGGCCTTGGCCCGTAGCTGGAGCGTCCCGTCGGCGGTCAGCCGCGCCGTGACGTCGGCGCCCGAGTCGTTGATGCGGCGCACGAGGTCGCCTACGGTGTCGGTGGGGCGGTAGGCCACGTCGACGAGGCCGCGGGGGCCGGAGAGCCTGATGGTTCCGGCGAGCCCCACCTGTTCCTGGGCGTCCAGGGCGTTGCCCCCGGTCAGGCGGTAGACGTAGCTGTGGTCGTAGGCGCCGTCGCCGTCGCGGTCGTAGTTA
>CAZNNA010000157.1:2005-7845 GCA_964573825.1 uncultured Treponemataceae bacterium | reverse complement strand
CCTACCTGCCCACGCGCATCGCCGAGTTCTACGAGCGCGCCGGCTACGTGGAGACCCTGTCCGGGGCCGAGGGCTCGGTAACCATCATAGGCGCGGTGAGCCCGCCCGGCGGCGACTTCTCCGAGCCCGTCACCCAGCACACCAAGCGCTTCGTGCGCTGCTTCTGGGGCCTGGATAGGCAGCTCGCTAACGCGCGCCACTACCCGGCCATATCCTGGCTCGACAGCTACAGCGAGTACCTGGAGGACCTGCGTCCCTGGTGGGAGGAGCGGGTCGGCGCCGAGTGGTCGGCCCTCCGCGGCGAGATCATGGAGCTCCTCCAGAAGGAGGTACGCCTCCTCCAGGTGGTCAAGCTCGTGGGCCCCGACGCCCTGCCCGATAGCCAGCGCTTCGTCATAGAGGTCTGCTCGCTCTTCAAGAACGCCTTCCTGCAGCAGAGCGCCTTCGACGACGTAGATCGCTACTCCACCGCGGAGAAGCAGGAGCGCATGCTGGCCCTGATCATGGCCTACTGGCATCGCGGGCAGGAGGCGCTCAAGCGCGGCGTGACCCTGGTCAAGCTCAGGCGCGTCAAGGCCGTCCAGGAGATCGTCAAGATGAAATTCACCGTACCGAACGAGGAGCCTGCCGAATTCGACCGCCTGCTCGCGCGCCTCGAGCGCGGCATAGCGCAGCTGGAGGCCGTCTATGCATGACGACGAGCGGCGCAGGCTGATGTCGGGGCGCGAGTACGTGGGCGCCTCCCGGATAGACGGGCCCCTCCTCTTCGTGCGGGGCACCCATCCCGTGGGCTACCGCGACCTCGTGGAGTGCGTCGGCCCCGACGGCGAGACGCGCCTCGGGATGGTGCTGGACACGAGCGACGACGCCGTCGTCGTCCAGGTCTTCGAGGGCACCAACGGCCTGACCATGCCGGGCACACGTACGCGCTTCCGCGGACGCCCCCTGACGGTCGGCGTGTCGGACAAGATGCTCGGCCGCGTCTTCGACGGCCTGGGGCGCCCCCTGGACGGCGGCCCCTCCCCGCTCGCCGAGGCCGAGCCCGACGTCAACGGCCGGCCCATCAACCCGACCGCGCGCGAGTACCCGAGGGACTTCATCCAGACCGGCATCTCGGTGATCGACGGCATGAACACCCTGATACGCGGCCAGAAGCTGCCTATCTTCTCGGGTAACGGCCTACCGCACAACGAGCTGGCGGCCCAGATAGCCAGGCAGGCCAAGCTGCGCGGCGGAGCCACGGACTTCGCCGTCGTGTTCGCCGCCATGGGCGTCAAGCACGACGTGGCCCGCTTCTTCACCAAGTCCTTCGAAGAGACCGGGTCGCTCGATAACACGGCGCTCTTCCTGTCGCTGGCCGACGCGCCGTCGATAGAGCGCATCATTACGCCGCGCACCGCCCTGACCCTGGCCGAGCACCTGGCCTACGACCGGGGCCTCCACGTCCTCGTGGTCATGACCGACATGTCCAACTACTGCGAGTCGCTGCGAGAGATATCGACCCTGCGCGGCGAGATCCCGTCCCGCAAGGGCTACCCCGGCTACCTCTACTCCGACCTCGCTGAGCTGTACGAGCGCTCCGGCATGATCCGAGGCGTCAAGGGCTCCATAACCCAGCTACCGATACTGACCATGCCCAACGACGACATATCGCACCCTATACCGGACCTCTCCGGCTACATCACCGAGGGCCAGATAGTGTTCGAGCGCGAGATGCACGGCCGGGGCATCTACCCGCCCGTGGCGGGCCTGCCCTCGCTGTCGCGCCTCATGAAAGACGGCATCGGCGAGGGCATGACCCGCGAGGATCACCCGCACCTGGCCAGCCAGCTCTTCGCCGCGTACAGCTATGTCAAGGACGTTCGCAACCTGGCCTCGGTCATAGGCGAGGAGGAGCTGACGCCGCTCGACCACCAGTACCTGGAGTTCGGCGAGTTCTTCGAGCGGCGCTTCGTCAGCCAGCGGCGCGACGAGGACCGCGCCATAGAGCAGACCCTGGACCTCGGCTGGGAGGCCCTCAGGCTCCTGCCTCCCGAGGAGCTGCACCGCGTGACCGAGGAGGAGCTCGACGCCTATTACCACGGGGACGGCCGGCAATGAGGACCGTGGCGCCGACGAGGACCAACCTCATGCGGCTCGGCGACGAGCTTCGCTTCGCCGAGACCGGCCGGGAGCTCCTCGACCAGAAGCGCAACATACTCGTCATGGAGCTCCTGAGCCTAGTGGACCAAGCGGCTGAGTACGAGGGCAGGGTGGACGCCGCCCTGGCCAAGGCCTACGAGGCCCTGGAGGACGCGGTGATGGCCATGGGACGCCTTAAGGTAGGAGCCATGGCGAGCGCGATGGACGTGCGTTCGGGCATAACGATAAGGCAGCGCCGCGTCATGGGCGTGGCCCTGCCTGTGGTCGAGACGAGCTTCGACGACCACGGCCCGTACTACAGTCCCCTCGACACGAGCGTCGGCCTGGACATCGCGGTAGCCTCCTTCAAGGAGGCCTTGTCCCTGCTCGGGCGCATGGCGGAGCTGCGCGTATCGGTGGCCAGGCTGGCGCGCGAGGTACGGAAGACGATGCGAAAGGTCAACGCGCTGGAAAAAATCGCTATACCCGAGCTGCGGGAGACGCTACACTATATACGTAACCGGTTGGAGGAGAGCGAGCGCGACATGTTCGTCCTCATGAAGACTGTCAAGGATAGGCTCAGCTCTCGGAATTCGGAGGTAACGGAGCGATGACGAGGCCCATACGCAAGATCATGGTCTACATCGACGGCTCCGAGCAATCGATCACCGCCGCGCAGTACGCGGTCGTGCTCGCCAAGGCGCTCGGGGCCGATCTCTTCGCGCTCTACGTCGTCGATACGCGCGCGCTGTCCGAGCTCGTCAAGTCCAGGATCTTCCTGGATTCCGAGCAGGAGGAGTATAGGCGCGACCTGGAAGGCGACGCTACGCGCTACTTGAACCACGTGCGCGAGCTAGCCCGGCGCAAGGGCGTGCCGATCGTGGCCGACAAGGCCATGGGCGCCGTCCATGTCGAGATAAAGAACAAGGTAAGCGAGCTCGGCATAGACCTCCTCGTCCTCGGGGAGCTGTCGCAGATTCGCTCTCGCCGCGACGAGCTGTATAACGAGACCGAGCGCGCCATGCGCAGCGCTCCCTGTCCCGTGCTCATAGCCAAGGGCGAGGACAGCATCTGGGACCTCTACGAGACGACCGATTAGGAAGGGTACCATGGCATTGATCGATGTAATCGAAGAGAAGGTCGTGAAGGCGCCGCTCCTGGCCACGACGAAGGAGGCGGCCATACGCGAGCTCGTAGGCGTGCTGGCCTCCGCGGGCAAGATCATAGACGCCGAGACCGCCGTCGCCTCCGTGCTCGACCGCGAGGCCAAGGGCTCCACCGGCCTCGAGGAGGGCATAGCCGTGCCCCACGGCAAGACGCTGGCAGCCCGCGAGCTGACCGTGGCCATAGGCGTGTCTCCCGACGGCGTCTCCTTCGGCTCCATGGACGGCAAGCCCGCCCGGCTCTTCTTCCTGCTCCTGGCGCCGCCGGACAAGGCGGGCCCGCACATCGAGGCCCTGGCCGAGATAGCGCGCATGTCACGCTCCAAGGCCTTCTGCGCCTCCCTCATGGCCTGCCGCTCGCCGGCCGAGATCGTCAGGCTGCTCAAGGACGACTAAGCGAGGATCGCTGCCGGCGTTCCGGCGCGGTCGCGACGCCGCGGCGGCGGCCTGAGGGCCGCTTGACCCTGCGGCCCGCCGCGTCCGATAATGAGCGTCCATGAAGAAGCTCATCTTCGTGACCGGCGGCGTCTGCTCCTCCCTGGGCAAGGGCGTTACCGCCTCATCCATCGGGTGCCTACTGGAGGCCCGCGGCCTCTCGGTCCGCATGCTCAAGATCGACCCCTACCTGAACGTGGACGCGGGTACGATGAACCCCTATCAGCACGGCGAGGTCTACGTCACCGACGACGGAGCGGAGACCGACCTGGACCTCGGCAATTACGCCCGCTTCACCGACGCGCCTATTTCCCGGGTTAACTCCATTACCACCGGCCAGGTCTACCGCGAGGTGATCAATAAGGAACGCGAGGGGCGTTTCCTCGGCAAGACCGTCCAGGTCGTGCCGCACGTCACCGACGAGATCAAGGCCAGGATCGTAGCCGCGGGCAAGGATCCCGACGCCGACGTGACCATAATCGAGGTGGGCGGCACGGTCGGCGACATGGAGAGCGTCCCCTTCCTGGAGGCCGCCCGGCAGCTGATCCACGAGTACGGGCGCCAGGACGCCGTCAGCGTGCACGTGACCCTGGTCCCGGAGGTCGCGGGCGGCGAGCTCAAGACCAAGCCGACCCAGCACTCGGTCAAGGAGCTCCAGGAGGTCGGCATCCAGCCGGACGTGCTCGTCTGCCGCTCCAAGGCGGGGCTCGACGAGTCGCTCAGGCGTAAGCTGGCCGCCTTTACCAACGTCGAGCTCGAGGGCGTCATATCGGCGCGGGACGCGCGATCGGTCTACGAGATACCGCTCGTGTTCCACGAGCAGGGCCTGGACCAGTTCCTCCTCGGGCGCATGAACGTCGAGAGCCGCCATGCCAACCTCAAGGCCTGGAAGGAGGTCGTGCGCAAGACCCTGGAACCCAGGCGCCGCGTACGCATAGCGGTCGTGGGTAAGTACATGGAGCTCGAGGATGCCTATAAGTCGGTCTGGGAGGCCCTCTGCCACGGCGGCATCGGCAACGACGCGGGCATCGATATCGTCAAGGTAGACTCGAGCAGGCTGGAAGGCGATAGCGCCGGCTCGGCGAGCGCCTGTTCGGCGAGCGCCGGCTCGGCGAGCGCTGATCCCGCCCTCGATGGCGTCGACGGCGTGCTCGTGCCCGGAGGCTTCGGCCAACGCGGCATAGACGGCATGGTGGCAGCCGCCCGCTGGGCGCGCGAGTCCGGCGTGCCGTACCTGGGCCTCTGCCTGGGCATGCAGATCATGGCCATCGACTGGGCCAGGAACGTCCTCGGCTGGGCGGACGCTAATTCCGCCGAGTTCGACCAGGATACGCCCCACCCCGTCGTGAGCCTCCTCACCGATCAGGTCGGGGTCAAGAATTTCGGCGGGACCATGCGCCTCGGGCGTAACGACACGGCGTTCAAGGAAGGCTCCCGGCCGGCCCTCGCCTACGGCACGACGCTCGTCTCGGAGCGCCACCGGCATCGCTACGAGTTCTCCAACGCGCTCAGGCCGGACTTCGAGCGCTCCGGCCTCGTCATCGCCGGTACCACGCCGGACGGCGAGCTCGTGGAGAGCCTCGAGTGGCCCGATCATCCCTGGGGCGTCGGCGTGCAGTACCATCCCGAATTCAAGTCCAGGCCCACCGCGCCGCATCCGCTATTCCGCGCCTTCGTCGCGGCCGCGCTCGAGCGTTCGGAGCGGAGGGCCCGTGGCTGACGGCGCTCGCCGGCCCCGGCCGGCCGCGGCGGCGCTATTCGCGCGCGTGGCCTTAGGGGGGCTCTGCGCGCTCGGCGTAACGCTGGCCCTGCCGGGCTGTAGCCTGGACTACGGCGAGGGCCTAGCCGGCGACCTGGCCGAGGACGTGCCTGATACCGTGGTACTCGGCTTCGTGCACACCGTCGTGGAGAACGGCGTTCCCCGCTTCAGGCTGGAGGCCGAGCGTGGCGAGTCGTTCCAGGCCAAGAGGCTCATGCGCCTCCGCGGCGTTCGCTTTACCGAGTACGCGCCCGCGAAGCGATCCGGCGACCCGGCGGGCGCTGCCGCGGATGGCCTTCCCGAGGTCTCGGCGGAGGGGCGCGCCGACTCGGCCGTCCTCTATACCGATACCGAGAGCGCCG
>CAZNNA010000157.1:0-1994 GCA_964573825.1 uncultured Treponemataceae bacterium | reverse complement strand
CTCTGGCGACGGCGTGCGCGTCGAGTCGGGTTACCTCGAATGGGACGGCGAGGCCCGGGTGCTCCGTAGCAGATCGGATACGGTGACGACCCTGCTCGACGACGACGGGTCCCGCCTGTCCGGGGCCGGCTTCGAGGCCGACGCCGCCAGGCGCTCGTTCTCCTTCCGCTCCGGCGCGGAGGGCCGCTACTCCTCGACCGATGAAGGCGGCCAGGCGGCCGGGGAGGCGTACGAGCCGTGATGGCCCTTCCCTCCCGGCGGCTCGGCGCCCCCCGGGGAACGCTCGCCATCGTGGCGGCGGCGCTGTCGCTGTCGGTCGCGGCGCTTCCCGCCTCGGCGGAGGACTTCTCCTTCTCCGCCGACAGCATGACGGGCGCCATGTCCAAGGGCCGGGAGAAGGCCGTGCTCGTCGGCCGCGCGGTGGTCGTGTCCGGCGGCCTGCGCATAGACGCCGACAGGATAGAGCTGTCGGGCGACGACTTCCGCTTCGCCGAGTGCTCGGGGCGCGTCAGGGTGGTCGACGAGGAGCGCGGCCTGCGCCTGTCGACCGAGCGGCTCTTCTACGACAGGCGAGATAGGCTCGCCCGGCTCACGGGGCCCTCGACCATGGAGGATAGCCGCAACGAGGTCGTCATCAAGGGCGAGTACATAGAGAACGACGACAAGCGCAAGATAGCCGTCATCCAGATCAACGTACGCATCCTCAAGGAGAAGCTATCGTGCCGCGCGGAGTTCGCCCGCTACGATAGGGAGGCCAAGACGCTCGAGCTGTACGGCTCGCCGCGGGTGCTGCGCGACGGGGACGAGTACGTCGCGAACTCGATAAACGTCGACCTCGATACCGAGGACATAGTGCTATCGGGCGCGGTCTCGGGTACGGTGTCGGCCGGGGCCAAGAAGGAGCCGGCGGGTAGGCAGCCCGCCGATGGACAGATCGCGGAGGAACCGCCGGGAGCGGAGAAGCCCGCGGAGGAGCAGCCGGCAGGGATAAAACCAGCCGAGTCGCGTGTCGCGCCGGGCGATCCAGGGGAAGCACAGCCATGAGCGACTTGGAAGGGGCTCGCGATGACGAGGCCTTCGGCATAGGCGACGGAGAGGCGCATGTCCTCGAGGCCCGCGGCTTGCATAAGCGCTTCGGGCGCAAGGTGGCCGTCAAGAACGTCAGCTTCTCCATGGGGACGGGCCAGGTGACCGGGCTCCTGGGGCCCAACGGGGCCGGCAAGACGACGGTATTCTACATGATCGTCGGCTTCCTGCGGCCGAACGGCGGCTCGGTGTTCCTCGACCACCACCAGCTCTCCCGGCTCCCTATGTATAGGCGAGCCAGGCTCGGTATCGCCTACCTGCCTCAGGAGCCCTCGGTCTTCCGCAAGATGACCGTGGAGCAGAACGTCAGGGCCATCCTGGAGACGAGGCCGGACCTGGACGCCGCCGCTCGCAGGGAGACCCTCGACGCGCTTCTCGAGGAATTCGGCATTTCGTCGCTCCGCCGCCAGTACGCCTATACGCTCTCGGGCGGCGAGCGGCGACGGACGGAGATAGCGCGAGCCCTGGCGATAAAGCCGAAGTTCCTCCTCCTGGACGAGCCCTTCGCCGGCATCGACCCCATAGCCGTCCACGAGATCAAGAACATCGTGAGAAGGCTGTCCGCCAAGGGCATAGGCGTGCTCATCACCGACCATAACGTCAGGGACACGCTCGAGATCACCCACGAGGCGCATATCATCAACAAGGGCGAGATACTCGTATCCGGGCACCGCGACGCCATACTTGAATCGGAGCTGGCAAGGCAGATATACTTGGGCGAGACGTTCAGAATGTAGTTTCCTCGCTCGCAGGAGTCCCCGGGGCATCTTCTCGCGCTTTGCTTGACGGCGCGGGGTGCCCGTGTTACAGTCAAGGAGCCCCATACGGGCTCCATCATCACCAATCCCAACGGAAGACAGATGCGTTATTTTGACACTCAAGCCCATATCGGGCTTATTTACGATGAT
>CAZNNA010000156.1:0-7881 GCA_964573825.1 uncultured Treponemataceae bacterium | reverse complement strand
ACGTAGACGTAGCCGATGGTGGCGCCGGTAGCCCGGGCGCCAATGAGCATGCCCTCGATGATGCAGTGGGGATTGCCCTCGAGCACCGAGCGGTCCATGAAGGCTCCGGGGTCGCCCTCGTCGCCGTTGCAGATGATGTACTTCATCTCGGCGACCTGCCTGAGCGCCAGTTCCCATTTCTTACCCGTAGGGAAGCCGCCGCCGCCGCGCCCGCGTAGGCCGGACTCCTTCATGATGGAGCAGATATCCTGGGGGCTCAGGTCGAAGAGCGCCTTGCGCGCCGCGCGGTAGCCGCCCCGGGCTATGTACTCGTCGAGGTCCTCGGGATCGATGGAACCGCAGTCGTGCATGACGCGGCGATCCTGAAGCTTATAGAAGTCTATCTCTCGCTTGCCGCGCTTGTGCTCGCCCGTGACGGGGTCTCGGTAGAGAAGGCGATCGATTACCTCGCCATGGCCGAAGGTCTTCCCTAGTATCTCGGGCACGTCGGCCGGCTTCACGCGCGTGTAGAGAATGCCCTCCGGCTCTATGGTAACGAGGGGGCCTACCTGGCAGAAGCCTTGGCAGCCCGTCTTGGACATATGGGCGTCGGCGCCGGAGCAGTCATGCACATCCAACTCGACGACAATCTTCTTGCCTACCGCCTCGAGCCCCGCCTTGAGGGCCTCGAAGACCTTCATGGAGCCGTTGGCGATGCAACCCGTGCCGCCGCAGACGACGACGCGCCGCTTCATGGCCTTGGCCGCGGCCCCGTAGGCCGTCGCTATCGACTCGAGATCGCCCGGCCTGATCCGCTCCACCTTACTGCTTGCCATCGGCGGCCTCCTGCACCCTGATGTCGGCTACGATCTTCCTGGCCTGCTCCGGCGACACGAGGCCGTGGACCTCCTCGCCTACGACGAGCACGGGCGCTAGGCCGCAGGCGCCCAGGCAGGATACGGTCTCGAGCGTGAAGAGCATGTCGCTCGTCGTCTTGGCCTTGCCCTCCAGCCTGAGCTCCGCGCGCAGCGCGTCTATGAGGGCCGTAGAGCCCTTCACGTGGCAGGCGGTGCCGTCGCATATCTTGATGACGTGCTTGCCCTTGGGCTCGAGCGAGAAGTGCCCGTAGAAGGTCGCCACGCCGTAGACCTTGGCCGGCGATATGTCGAGGGCCGTGGCCACGTAGGTCATGATCTCCTCGGGCAGGTAACGATACTCGTCCTGCACCGCCTGCAGGATGGGAATGAGCCGCGACGGATCGCGGTCGTAGCGATCGAGGACGCGGGTTACCGCCTCGAAACGTCTAGCCTCGGCGAAGGCGCTCAGGGTCATCTCTAGCTCCTTGCGGGCGCCCGCGCGGCTCGAGGCTACGTAGGCGCTTTGTGATATTCCTTATCGATAAATTTAATACTATAAAACCTTCATAAGTGTCAATACGGTTCCTCGAAGCTTGGTAGGCCACGACGCCTCGTGACGGGCCTCAGCGAAGGAGAGGAGCGCCCTGTATCTCCATGAAAGGATTTTACTTGTTGATATATCAGTTGCATGATAATCTGTGTCATGCCCAGGCTCGTGCTACCCCCGGACGCCCCGCGCTTCCTTAAGGAATGCGCCGTAGAGACCGCCGCCGTCGTAGGCTTCCATTCGCTTTCTCTCGAGTTCCCGGTACTGGCCGTCGGCGTCGCCCCGGTAGCCGGTACCCCGTTAACGGGCGACACGAGGAAGTCGGGCCCCCTCGTCACGCTCGGTCACGACCCGGGACTCGGCGAGGCCTGGCTCCTGCGCCGCGATCTCGAGAGCCGCGAGCTCATACTCAGGGACGGCGAGTCTCGCTACGAGGCGCTCGAGGCCCTATCGGCCTCGCTCGCGCCCGATGGCTCGGCGGAGAGCCCGGCCGAGCGGTCCGGCCGCCACGGACGATCCGGCCCGCCCGGCGTCATGGACGGCGGCTACGACCCGCTTAGGCCTAGGCGCGGACTCGAGAGCCTCTTCGCCCGCGGCTTCATCCTCCGGGACTACGATTACGACTTCCTGCCGGATAGGATAGACGCCCGGATCGCTCTCCCCGATGATTGCGACGACCACGCGCTTTCGGCCGCCTGCGACCTGGCGGCCCGCCTCGGGCTCGAGAGCCTCGGCCTCAGCCTACCCCTGCTCGCGAACGGACGCCCGTCAGCCGACGGCTCCGCGCCCGACGGCTCCGCTAGCGACGATGCGCGGGGACCGGCGCTCATCCGCTTCGAGGACGCCGGCGTTACCCGTATCGGCCTCCGACCGGGGCCGCGAACGGAGATAGTACTAGAAGGACGGGGACCGGGACTCGCGGCCCTCGTCTCCGAGGCTTGCCGCCTCCTGCCCGACGGGGCGGGGGATGCCGAGTGGGCCGAGGAGGCGACCGGAGGCGGCGGCGCGACGCTTAGCCCCGATGCGCCCAGGACCTACGCCATAGCGGCCGAGGGTAGCCTCGCCTTTCCCTGGGAGGTCGACGAGCTGCGCGCCCTCGTCGAGCGGGACTTCCTGCCGCTCGTGGAACCGGGCAGGCCTACCAGGCTCGAGGTCGTGGTCGGCGAGGACACGCAGACCCGGGCGGACCTCGAGCGAGAATTCCGCGAGGCCCTCGAGAGGGCCGGCGCGGCGGGTATCGACGTCCAGGTCACCGGCGCCTTCAAGCAGGGGCTGACCTGGATCAGGGACTACGAGCTACCCAGGCTCGAGGCCGCGGGCGGCGTCGCTTCCATAGAGATAGGCTTCACGCCCTTCCTGCCCGAAGGGCGAACGGAATGGAACGACGAGGACGGCGCTACGCCCAGGATAAGCGCCGACCGGGTAGACGCGCCCGAGGCCTGGCTCGACCCGCCGATCAGGCTCCTCCAGGAGCTTTACCCGATAGACGACATCGTAGCAAGCAGGCTCGGCATCCATAGCGATGCCGTACGCTTCGAGGCGCTGGAGGAAGGCATCCGCCCGGTCGGCTCGGAGAGAGCCGTTCCCGGCTATCGCCTCAAGGCCTTCGATGCCGAGGGCCGAACGATACGGGAGGCCTCCTACGACGTTTCGTTCGCCGAGCGTGCCTACCTGGACGAGTACCCCGGCATTGGCCGCGTCCACCCGGGCACGGGTCGGGTCAGGCTCGTCGTCGACGGGAGGCTACGCCGCGAGGCGAGCCTCGAGACCGACCTGGAGCGCGTCTGGGACGCCTACCAGGCGGAGGTCCTGCCTGCCTGCCGCCGCCGGGCCGAGACCGTCTCCGGCGGCCGGGCCGACGCGGCTCTCCAGCCCTTCTTCACGCGCCTCAGGCTCGAGATAGGGGCGAGCGAGCCCGACGAGGAGCTCGGCCCGCGCCAGGACAGGCTATCGTCCCTGGAGAGCCTCCACGAGGACCTCTACTTCGCCGGGCTCGATTACTTCCAGACGCTGGGCCTCAAGGCCACGGGTCGGGGCATCGACGCGCCCGGCCTCATCCTGCCCGTCATCCGCCGCAGGCCGGGTCCGCCGTCCTTCCGCTACGCCATCGAGGTCGAGGAGGCGCGCGAGGCTCCCCGGCGACCAGCGGCCTGGATCGAGGCCCTGAGGCTAGCGCCCGGGGGCGGAGCGCTCGTACCGACCGTCAGGCTGGACGGCGAGGCGCTCGAGCTCGGCCCGACCCGCTTCGACCAGGCGATACGACCCGAGGATCGGGAGAAGCCGGAGGAGCGGAAGAATCCGGCGACCGGAGCCCCAGTTCGTTTCGGGCTCGAGGAGACGCTCATCGGCCCCGAGGAGTACCGCCGCTTGATAGGGGCATACGCGGGAAGGCCCGGGCTCCGGGTACGGCGCGTAGCGACGAGCCGCCAGGGCCGCGACATACACGCCATCGAGGTCCTGCCGGACCTGCCGGGGCGCGTATCGCGGACCAAGCTCGTGGCCTCGCGACCGGTCTGCTACGTCAACGCCCGCCACCACGCCAACGAGGTCTCGGGTACCAACGCGGCCTTCATGCTGGCCGACGAGTTCCTAGCGCAGGAGGGACCGGACCGCCTCGCCGACAGGGTCAACGTGGTCATAGTCCCCTTCGAGAACGCCGACGGGGCGGCGGTCCACTACGAGCTGGCGCGCGACAACCCCGAGTGGATACTCCACATAGCTCGCTACAATTCCCTGGGCAAGGAGCTGGCCCACGAGTACTGGAAGGACGACACGCCCCACCGCGAGGCCATGGCCTTCACGCGGGTATGGCGGGACTGGCTCCCCGACGTCGTCGTCGACGACCACGGCGTACCGAGCCACGAGTGGTGCCAGCAGTTCTCCGGCTATACCTCGCCTTGGTTCAAGGGCTTCTGGATGCCGAGGGCCCTCCTGTACGCCTATTTCTGGTACGTCACCGACGAGCGCTACGCGCCAAACAAGGCCCTGGCCGAGCGCCTGGAGCGGGCCATAGCCGCCGAGGTCGGAGCCGCGCCGGAATGCGCGGGGCTCAACGCATCCTGGCGGGAGCGCTTCGAGAAGTACGCCCATGCCTGGATGCCCAGGCTCTTCCCCGCCGAGTACCGCGACGGCATGATCTTCTACTGGGTGCCCTTCGCCTACCGGCCCGATTACCACTACGCCGCGGTACGCTTCCCCTGGATCACCGCCTCGAGCCTCGTCACCGAGGTCTCCGACGAGACGGCGACCGGCCCCTACCTGGGCCTCTGCGCTAGAACCCAGCTCAGGGCCGACCTCGCGGCCGTCCGAGCCCTGGCGGACGCCGATCCGAGGCGACGCTACGCGGCCGAGCGCGACGAGGTAAGCCTCAGGCTCCGTCTCTGGAGGGAACGCCCAGCTTTATCGACATAACGACGTTTTTAGTGAAATTGACAATACGGTGGCATACGGGTATCGTAGCGAATCCGCTCAGGCGGTTTTGGATAGTGCGTATTAGGAGGCAGACGTGATCAAACTCATCGGCGTCGCGATCGTCATCTTGGGCTTTGCGTTCAAGCTAGACAACATCGCGATCATCCTGGCGGCCGGCTTCGTGACCGGGCTCGTCGGCGGCATGGACATCGTCAAGATACTCGAGACGATCGGCAACAGCTTCGTGGCCAACCGCGGCATGGCGATCTTCATCGTCATCATGCTCGTGACCGGCACGCTCGAGCGCAACGGCCTCCGGGAGATGGCCGCCAAGCTCATAGGCAAGATCAGGAACGCCACGGCGGGCATGGTCATAGGCGCCTACGGCCTCTTAAGGCTCGTCCTGGCTGCCTTCAACGTGAGCCTCGGCGGCACCGCCGGCTTCGTGAGGCCCGTCGTGATGCCTATGGCCTCCGGCGCGGTCGAGGCCAAGCACGGAGCGGTAAACGAGGACCACCTGGAGGAGATCAAGGGCATGAGCGCGGGCATGGAGAACACCACCTGGTTCTTCGGCCAGGTCCTCTTCATAGGCGGCTCGGGAGCCCTGCTCGTGCAGTCCACCCTCAAGGGCCTCGGCTACGAGGTCAACCTCGTCGACTTGGCCAAGGTCGAGATACCGGTGGCCATCTTCGCCCTCGTCGTCGCGTCCATAATCTACTACCTGAAGGACAAGCGGCTCAGCAAGACCCTCTACGGGACGAAGAAGTAAGGGAGTAATAAAGATGTCATTCTTCATGGACCCCAAGGTCCTTCTAAACGCCAAGCTCCTCGAGGCGCTCTACATACTCATGGGCATCGTCGCCGGTTACGCCGGCGTCAAGACGCTCTTCCAGAAGGACCACAAGTCCCGCTTCCCGACGGCGATCTTCTGGATCTCCCTCGCCGTGATCCTGGCCTTCGGCCGCTGGCTGCCCAAGATGGCGACCGGCATCCTCGTCATCGTCATGGCGGCCCCGGCCATACTCAAGAAGGTCAAGGTCGGACCCGAGGCCGGCGTGGCCAAGGAAGACTCCAAGCGCATGGCCGACAAGATCGGTTACAAGATCTTCATACCGACCCTGTCGATGGGAACCTTCGCCATCGTCTTCGCCGTCTTCACCAAGATCAGCCCGCTCGTGGGCGTCGGCGTCGGCGTCATCGTGGCCATGATCCTGCTCATGATCTTCGCCAAGGAGAACACCCCCAAGGTCTTCTTCGACGACTCCAAGCGCCTCCTCGACATCGTAGGCCCCCTGTCGATGCTGCCCATGCTCCTCGCGGCGCTCGGCGCCATCTTCACGACGGCCGGCGTCGGGCAGGTCATAGCCGGGCTCGTCAGCAAGATCATACCCGAGGGCAACATGACGGTGGGCATCATCGTCTTCGCCATAGCCATGCCGCTCTTCACCATGATCATGGGCAACGCCTTCGCCGCCATCACGGTGATCACCGTCGGCATCGGCGGGCCCTTCGTCCTGGCCCTGGGAGCCAACCCGACGGTCATAGGCATGCTAGCCCTGACCTGCGGCTACTGCGGCACGCTCTGCACGCCCATGGCGGCCAACTTCAACATCGTGCCCGTCGCCATCCTGGACATGAAGGGCAAGTACAACGTCATCAAGAACCAGCTCCTCGTGGCCGGCCTCGTGCTGGCCTTCCAGATCTGCTACATGCTCATAGCCAAGTAGGCTAGCACGCTAGCCGGCCCCCGCCTCGCGGCGGGGGCCTTCGTCCCAACGCAGCTCAAGGAGAAATGCCATGCGTATCCTGGTCACCGGCTTCGACCCCTTCGGCGGAGAGCCGGTCAACCCCGCCTTCGAGGCGGTCAAGCTCCTCCCGTCCGCCATAGCGGGCGCCGATATAGTCAAGCTCGAGATACCGACGGTCTTCGGCAAGTGCGACGCCGTCGTCGAGGCAGCCATCGAGTCGGAGAGGCCCGACGTCGTCCTGTCCATAGGCCAGGCCGGCGGCCGCTTCGACATCACCGTCGAGCGAGTGGCCGTCAACATAGCCGACGGCCGCATAGCGGACAACGAGGGCAACCAGCCCATAGACCAGGTCATACGCGCCGAAGGCGAGAACGCCTACTTCGCGACCGTGCCGGTCAAGGCCATGGTCGAGCGCATCAGGGCCAAGGGCATTCCCTCGAGCGTCTCCTACACCGCCGGCTCGTACGTCTGCAACTACATCATGTACTGCGTGGCCCACTCGATCGCCAAGCGGCACCCCGGCATGCGCTCGGGCTTCATCCACGTCCCCTTCATGCCGAGCCAGGCCATAGGCAAGCCGGTCAACACGCCGACCATGTCCATTGAGACCATTGCCAAGGCGCTGGAGGCCGCGATCGAGGCCATAGTCGAGACCAAGGCCGACATCCGCTCGGCCGAGGGGCGCGAATGCTGACGCTACGCGCGGCGCCATTCGGCCGCGCCCACGCCCGCCCAGGCGAACCGATACTCTTAAGGGCGAACTCGTTTCCTGTCCCTCGGAAACAGCGAAGCCTCCTTGACGTTATCGAGTCCTAACAGCTTCTGGGTCAGGCGCTCGAGGCCTATGGCGAAGCCGCCGTGGGGCGGGCAGCCGTAGCGGAAGACGTCCAGGTAATCGGACAGGTCCTCCGCCTTGAGCCCGAAGCGCGGCAGGGTTTCGAGGAGGGCGCGGTAGTCGTGCTGGCGTCGTCCCCCGGTGGTGATCTCTAGGCCGCGGAAGATCGCGTCGAAGCTCATGGTACGGCTGGCGTCCAGGGGATAGGTATAGAAGGGCCTGTGGCGGCGGGGAAACTCGTTTATGAAGACGAGCTCGCTGCCCCTTTCCCGGGCGGACCAGGCGCAGGCGAGGCGCTCGACCTCCGGGCTTATCTCGTAGGCCTTCTTGGCGCCCTGGCCCGACTCCCTGGCGGCCAGCTCCAGGGCCTCGGCGTGGGCCAGGACGGGCGCCGCAGCGACAGACTCCGGGCTCGGGACGGAGGCGTCCCAGAGAGCCAGGTCCGCAGCGTTACGGCTCGCCACGGCCTCGAAGACGGAGCCCAGGAGCTCGCGCTCTAACTCG
>CAZNNA010000155.1:0-7926 GCA_964573825.1 uncultured Treponemataceae bacterium | reverse complement strand
ACCTCTATGCCCTCGTCTATGGTAGACACGGCATAGACGGCGAAGCGGCCGTCCCGTATCGCGTCGAGGACGTCCCGCGCTAGCGTCAGGTTGGTGATGTTCTGCCTTGGTATCATGACGCCCTGGGTGCCGGTCAAGCCTGCCTTGGCGCAGATGCGGTAGAAGCCCTCGACCTTCTCCGCCACTCCTCCCACGGGCTGGATCTGGCCCATCTGGTTGACCGAGCCCGTGACCGCTATGTCCTGCCTGAGCGGGACGCGCGCAATCGCCGACAGGAGGGCGTAGACGGCCGTCGAGGAGGCGGAGTCGCCCTCTATGGCCGTGTAGGACTGCTCGAAGCATATGCTCGCCGATACGGCCAGCGGGTAGTCCCGGGCGTAGCGGCTCCGGAGGAAGCCCTCGACTATGAGGACGGCCTTGTCGTATATCTCGCCCGAGAGGCCCGACTCGCCCTCGATATTGATGACGCCCGACTCGCCCGGCGAGACCTGGGCCGATATGACTGCCGGGAGGCCGAAGGCGTAGTAGCCGCGGTCGTGCACGGCCAGGCCGTTGACGCGCCCCACGCGCCGCCCCGAGGCCTCGAGGAGTATCTCCCCGGAGACTATCATCTCCGCTATCTTCTCCTCGGGCATGTCCGAGAGCCAGGAACGGACGCGCTCGGCCTCGAGCACCGACGCCGCGTCTATGACGTCGCGCCCGGAGAGGGAGGCGCGGTAATCGGCCTCGCGCAGCAAGTCGGCTATACGGGAGAAGCGCGTCGACATGCGATCCCTGCTGCCCGACAGCCGTATGCCGTACTCGGCTATGGCCGCGAGCCCGTCGGGCGTCGGCTCCGACAGGCCCTCCTCGAGCGTTATCTTACGAGTGAAGGCGACGTACTCGCGGAGCGCGTCGTCGTCGCGAGCCATGGTCGAGTCGAACTCGGCGTTGACCTTGAAGAGCTTCTGGAAGTCCTGGTCGGCCGCGTAGAGGGCGTCGTAGGTCATCTCTCCGCCTATGAGCACGACCTTGACGTCTATGTCCGCGGCCTCCGGCTTGACCGCCATGGCAGCCCCGAAGGGGCTGGGCTGCGGCTGGATCTCCAGCCGGCCCGTCCTGAGGACGCGCTTCAGGGCTACCCATGCTTCTTCCTCGCCTATGAGGTCCTCGGCCTGCATGACGAGGAAGCCCCCGGCCGAGCGGACGAGGGAGCCCGCGCGGATGCGGAGGTAGGCGGAGCGGCTGTCCGGCTGGTTGTCGGCCACGTGCTCTATGCTGCCGAAGAGGTTGGCGTAGGTCGGGTTGGCCTCGTAGATAACCGGCGGCCGGGTCGCCTCTCCTCGGTCCGACAGGACGTTGACGCCGTAGCGGGCCAGCGGCGCGCGTTGCCTGCGCTCGGCCTGCTGGGCTTGCTGAGCCTGCTGGGGCGACTGAGGCTGGAAGAGGTAGAGGCGACCCATGGCGTCTCGCTCGAGCTCTCGCACCCAGGCCCTGGTGCGTTCGTCGTCGTAGCGGGAGGATAGTATGTCTATCTCCGCGTGCACGAGGGGCCTGAGCTCGTCGGTACGCATGGCCGCGAGCCTGTCCTCCAGCGCGGAGCGACCCCGGCGCAGGTCGACGAAGAGGAGGCGCATGGCGTCCATGTGGGCGAAGTAGCGCTGCCTGAGCGAGGCGAAGTCTTCCTCGGGCAGCTCCTTGGCCTCGGCCTTGGCCTGGAGCTCCTCGAAGGCCACCGGCTCGCCGCCCTGCAGGGGTAGGATGTCCGTGCGGGTCTGCCCGTCGTCGCCCTGTACCTGGACGACGCGGAAGCCGTCGGCGGCCAGCTCGGCCTCGAAGGCGGCGAGCCGGGAGTTCTCCTCCGCTTCCCAGGCGGCCTCGGCCGCCTCCTGCCGCTGCTTGGCGTCGCCGGACTCGGCGTGCAGCGCCACGAGTTTCTTGACGGTCTCGATGAGGCCGTGCACGTCCTTCTTGAAGGCCGCCGCCTCGCCCGCCTTGAAGTACAGCACGCGGGGCGCGAGCGGGGCCTTGAAGTTGTAGACGTAGGCCAGGTCGCGCAGCTCTAGCCTGCGCGGCTCGTAGGCCGATAGCGTCCTCATGACGGCCGTCCGCCGGCCTGTGCCGGGCGCGCCCTCCACGAAGACGTTGTAGCCCTTGGCCCGTATGTGCGTGCCGATGGAGAGGGCCTCCAGGGCCCGCGGCTGGCCGATGACGGCGTCGCCCCAGGCCGCGCCCTCGGCCGTCGCGGCGCCGTCCGCCCTGGCCGCGTCCTCCGGGGACACGGCGTACTCGAGATCCTCGTAGCGTAACCTTCGTTGCTCTGCTGGCACGATTCCCTCCCGCCTAGGCCCTATTCAGCGTGCTTCATGAGCGTCGAGACGGGCACGATCTCGTAGCCCTCGAGGAGGAGCGCGTTCAGGAGCAGGGGCAGCTCGTTGTAGAGATAGTCCTCCCGGCCGCCGGCGGGAATGCCGATCCGTATGGGGATGATCGATCCCGGCCTGGCCGCGGCCGCCGTCCGCTCTACGAGGTCGTGGGCGCCCGCGTAGAGCCCCTGGGTAAGCGAGCCCTGGAAGCGCCCGACCCAGTCGAGCGGATCCACGTCCCGCCCGACATAGGTATAGTTCATCTGGGCGGCCGCTTCCAGTATGGGGCTGCTCGTCGAGTAGTGCGGGGCGTGCCAGAGGAGCGATAGCTCCCGCCCGGTCGCCGAGAAGTACTCGTCCTCGGTGCGCGCCAGTCCGCGCTTTATGAACTCCTCGTCGGCCCGGTAGCGCGAGTCGGTGGCGTCGAAGACGCTGAAGAACATGTTACCGACCTCGTGGCCCGAGCCCGCTATGAGGCGCGTCGCGCCCGGATTGCGCCGCACGAACTCGCCGTTGACGAAGAACGTAGCCTTGAGTCCGTAGGTCCTGAGCGTATCCAGGATGCCGACGAGCCCTTCGGCGCCGTCGTAGGCGTTGAAGACCAGGGCGACCTGGCGCCTCCGTATGCGCGAGCCGTGGTTGAAGGCTAGCGGGTCGCGCGGGTCGTCGCGGTCGGGGAAGGGATCGTAGGCAATGGCCGGGGCGGGGAGGAGGCTCCGGGTCCCGAGGCCCTTGGCCGATCTGACCATGACCGTGGATCGGTAGGAACCCGAGGCCAGGGCGTCCAGGTAGACGCGGTAGTTGGCCGAGCTCGTCGACGCCGGGAGCGGGTCGAAGCCTTCGGCGCGCGTCCAGGCGACCTTGGCGGCAGGGCTCGCGAACGCCGCTCCGCCCGTTTCCGCCACTATGGTCCCCGGGCTCGTCTTGGACCAGCCGTAGCGGCCCGGCTGCCCGAGCGCCACGAGCGTCCTCGAGCCGCCGGCCAGGCCCGCGAGCTCTATGGCGCCCGAGGAGGCGATAACGAGTCGATCGTTGGAGACCCAGGCGGCGTGCAGGGCGCCGGCCGAGGGGAGCGAGCGTTCCGCCGCCCAGTTGGAATAGCGGCGCACCGTCACGCCGGAGGGTGCGACCACGGCGACGCGGCTCGAGTCCGGCGACAGTTCCAGGCGAGTCGCGCCGGCTACGTCCAGGGCCTGGAAGCCCGCGGATAGGACCTCTCCCGAGCCTTCAGCCGCGGCGTCGGGCGCCTTGATGCGGTAGGCGCCGGAGACGCGCTCGCCGCCCTTGAGCGACGAGGTGAAGACGGTGACCTCGTCGTTGGCGGGCCAGAGCACCTGGCCGACGATGGTGTTGCCCTGCAGGAAGAGGTAGGGCATGGCGCTGACGGAGGCCTCGCGGCCGTAGTCGTCCGGGTCGAGCCGGTACAGGAAGATGTTGCGTCCGTCCTTGCAGAGCAGGACCTTGGAGCCGTCCGGTGAAATCCAGAACGAGTCGAAGTTGGGATCGTAGGGGAAGGGCGCCTGGCCCACCAGGACGCCGGGCTGGACTATGCCCGAGTATATGGCCTGGGTGAAGAATTCCTGGGGCATGATGCGGTACATCGAGCGGTCGCGCAGGATGTAGAGGCTACCGTTGGCGCTCCAGCGGGCCTGCGATACCCTGCCCGCTCCCACCTTGCGCCAGCTCTCGTCGGGCACGCGGCCCGAGCGGGCCTGCTCCGTGGAGAAGTAGTATAGCTCGGAGGCCTTGCCGTAGATGAAGTAGCGGCTATCGGGCGACCAGATCGCGGGGAAACGGTCGGCCGAGTACTCTATGCTCCTGGCTACGGCCGTCTCGCTGCCCCTGGAAAGGTCGAAGAGCACCAGGTCGCCGCGGGCGGGGCTCGTCGGCGATAGGTAGAGGAGCATGGTGCCGTCGGGCGAGGGGCGGGAGTCGACGACGCGCCCGTCGCGTATGGGGGAGCCCCGGGCGAACGACGGGATGCCCGGCAGCGGCGCCATGCCCGAGAAGTCGCGCTCCGTCATGAAGACGCCGAAGCGATTGCGTATCTGGAGGCGCCTACCGTCGTCCACGACCGATATAGCCTCGGGATAGAAGGTCAGCTGGGTGAGCTCCCCGGTCTTGGCGTCGGCGCTCAGTAGCGTGTCGTAGCCGGGCTCGCCGGGCACGCTGACCCGGGCGCTGAACAGTATCCGGTCCTCGGCCGATATATCGAGCCCGACGAATTCCACGTCGGGGGCGGCCTTGGCGGTAACGGCTACGGCTAGGATAGCCGCGCCTATGATCCTCAGGCGAACTGTGGTCATGGCATTCCCCTTCGATCCATTTTCGGCCTAAAAGGCGCGGAGCGATAGGGGGAGCCGCTCGGGCTTTCCGGCGGTCGCTAGGGCCGAGCCGTCAAGCCCGAGCCGCCGAGGACGAGCCGCTCGAGCAGCTCGGCCACGGCGCCTCTGTCGTGCGGCAGCGGGGATCGGTAGCGGGCGGCGGCCAGGATCTCGGGTATGGCGTCCGCCGGCGCGCAGCCGTAGCCGGCCCACGATACCATGCCCAGGTCGTTGCCGGCGTCGCCGACGGCCATCACGTCATCGCGCGCGATGCCGAGGGATTGCGCCACCCAGGCGAGCGCGTCGCCCTTGCCGGATCCCGCCGGCAGTATCTCCAGGAAGTAGGGCTTGGACACGACGACCTCGGCGAGGCCGGCCAGCCGCTCGCGCAGCAGCGGGACCGTCTCGGCGACGCGCTCGGGCGTTCCGGCGGACAGGAGCTTGCTCCTCGGCTCGCTCGCTATATCATGGATGGAAGGGACGAGCCTGATGGGCAGGCCTGTCAGCTCCCGGTCGCGCTCCGCCCAGCGATTGGACTCGGTGACGAGTATGGCGCCGTCCTCGTAGGTCTGCACGGGTAGGCCGTGCTCCGCGAGCGCCTCTATCGCGATCAGGCAGACGTCGCTCGGTATCGTAACCCGCCTCTCGACGGTACCGGAATCTATGTCCCGCACCTCGGAGCCGTTGGCGCAGATCATTGGAAGGCCTCGGCCCCTCATGCCGAGCCGCTCGGCGTAGGGCAGCATCGACTCTATCGTTCGGCCGGAGGCGAGTATGGCGTAGACGCCGGCGTCGAGGGTCGCCCTGACCGCGGCGGCGTTACGGTCGCTGATGGTCAGGTCGGGGCTGAGGAGCGTGTCGTCCAGGTCGAGGGCTACGAGTCGTACGGGCATGGGCCCCGGTATACCACGTAGGCCCGGCGCTCCTCAAGGCGTTTCCCGGGGCCGGCGACTCTCGCTTGCGGCCCCCGAGGCTTTGGCGCTACAGTGGCCGACTATGAGCGATGAATCCGAGGCGACCGGCCGCCTCGTCCGCGAGAGCGGCAAGCTGTCGGCCCTGACGATGGCGTCGAGGGTGCTCGGCCTTATCCGGGAACGGACGAGGGGCGGCCTCATGGGCACGGGCGCCCTCGCCGACGCCTTTACCGTAGCCTTCAACATACCCAACCTCTTCAGGCGGCTCTTCGCCGAAGGCTCCATGTCGGTGGCCTTCATCCCGACCGTCAAGGCCTACCTGACCTCCGGCGACGATAAGGAAACCGAGGAGTTCCTATCGGCGACGCTGACGGCGCTCTCCATAGTCGTCTGCGCCGTGGTGGCGATGGGCATAGCGGCGTCTCCCGCCCTCGTGGGGCTCTTCGACTCGGAACCGGTAGAGACGGCGCTCCTCATGCGCGTCATGTTCCCCTTCCTCGCCCTCGTTTCCATCGCCGCGTTCTTTCAGGGGATACTGAACGCCCACGGGCTCTTCTCCCCGTCCGGGTTCGCTCCCATCCTGTTCAATCTCTGCTTCATCTTCGTGCCCGTGGCCATCGGCTCTCGCCTGGCCAATCCCGCACGGGCCATGGCCATGGGCGTGGTAGCTGGCGGCCTTCTCCAGGCGCTCTGCCAGCTCCCCTACGTGGTGCGCGTGGGTGCGCGCTTCCGCTTCATATCCCCGCTCCGCGCCTTCTCCAATCCCGGTATGCGTCGCGTGATGGCGCTCATAGCCCCGACGATACTGGGCATGGCCGCCTACGAGGTCAACGGGCTCGTGTCCACCTCCCTTGCCACGAGCGCCGGTACCGGGGCGGCCACGGCCTTGAGCTTCTCCATCCGCCTGCAGGAACTCGTGCTCGGCGTCTTCGTCGTGTCGGTCGGCACGGTGCTCCTGCCCGAGCTATCGGGCATCGCGGCCAAGGGCGACTGGGCCCTGTACCGAGATAGGCTCGTTCGCGCGCTCGAGGCGATAGCGCTCGTCACCGTGCCCATCGCGGCCTTCTCTATAATGGAACGGGTGGATATCGTCGCCATAGTCTACAAGACGAAGGAGTTCGGAGACGATTCGGTCATGCTGACCGCGGGCGTGTTCCTGTATCACATGCTCGGCCTACCCTTCATAGGCGCCAATCGCATTCTGGCGCCCGCCTTCTACGCGCGCGGGGACGCCAGGACCCCGGCCTGGGCGGGCATAGCGGCCGTGGCCGTCAATATCGTAGCGGCCGTGGCCTTGCAGCCCGTCATGGGCGGCGCTGGCATCGCCCTGGCGCTCTCCGCCGCGAGCGCCGTCAATTCGGCGCTCCTCCTCGTCATGCTCGCGCGAGCGGGTATAGAGGGCCTGGGGCGGGCTTTTCTCGGGCTCCTCGGCTATACGGCCAGGATTACCGCCTTCTCGCTCGCCGCCTCCCTCTGCGTCGCGTTACTGCGACCGGTCCTGGCGCGGCTATCGGGGACGTTCGAGTCGACCTTGGCGGCGCACGGGATACCCTTCCTGGCGTCCTCCGCGGTCTTCGGCGCGGTCGGCATCGGGTTGCTGATCGCCGTAAGGGATCCGGTCGCCTCGTTCCTCGCGTCCTCCGCCGCGGGGCGCGGTAGCAAGAGGCGTTCCAGGATAGAAAAATAGCCCGCCGCGCTATTGACAAAGCATCCCGGCGGTTGGTATTGTACCGCCGCTGTCCGCCCTTGTAGCTCAGTTGGCAGAGCACATCCATGGTAAGGATGAGGTCATCGGTTCGATTCCGATCGAGGGCTCTATGCGCATCGAATATGCGCCAGTATTGCAAGTCGGTTGCCGCTCCGCGGCATCCGATCGAGGTCTCTGTTCCCCTGTTCCGCTTCGTAATGAGCGGTCGCGTGATGTATACTAGAACGGGGCTGGCGGTCGCGTTTGTTTTCGTGCCGCGCCGAGGCTCCATTTTTTTTCGACGCTCGTCCAGGCGGACGTCGATCTTCCTGGGAGGATTCGATCATGGCCAGTAAGAAGCAGACTGTCGAGATAATCGCGCTCGCCTGTAGCGAGTGCAAGCGTCGCAACTATACGACGACTAAGAACCGCAAGACTAAGCAAGAGAAGCTCGAGCTTATGAAGTACTGCAAGTGGGATCATAAGCACACGTTGCACAAGGAAACGAAGGTCAAGTAAGGGCCTTTGCGATAGGGCGACGGCGAATTCCGTTACGGGATAGGTCGTCGCTTCGCTAACGCGCGCGGTTCTAGCGAGCCCCGGGCGTTAGCGATTAGGCCAGTAGCTCTAATGGTAGAGCGCCGGTCTCCAAAACC
>CAZNNA010000154.1:7460-7949 GCA_964573825.1 uncultured Treponemataceae bacterium | reverse complement strand
AGCCGCAGCCGAAGTTCTTGCCGGCTACGATGACGTCGCCCGGGCGCGCCCCTCCCGCGAAGAGCGGGTCTATATCCTCCATGCAGTGCGCCGCGAGCTCAGCGGGGACGCTCGTCGTGAGGTAGCGCGCCGGCACTATGACGTCGGTGTCGACGTCGTCCCCGTACTTCCAGACCCTTCCATCGCTCATGCCAGTACTCCTTGCGTAGCCCGCGCGGGGGCCTCCATGACATCGGACGGGTCGCAGAGCCTGCCGGCGACGGCGCAGGCGGCGGCCGTCGCGGGGCTCGCGAGGTAGACCTCCGAGCTCGGGTGGCCCATGCGTCCCACGAAATTCCTATTGGTCGTGGCCACGGCCCGCTCGCCCGCCGCCAGTATGCCCATGTGCCCGCCGAGGCAGGGCCCGCAGGTCGGCGTGGAGACGACGGCCCCGGCCTCTATGAAGGTCTCTATGAGGCCCTCGCGCAGGGCGTCCAGGTAGATGCGCTG
>CAZNNA010000154.1:0-7450 GCA_964573825.1 uncultured Treponemataceae bacterium | reverse complement strand
AAGACGATGCACCGTACGCCCTTGGCCACCCTGCGGCCGCGCAGTATCGAGGCGGCGACGCGCAGGTCCGATAGCCGGCCGTTGGTACAGGAGCCTATCACGACCTGGTCCAGGGCCACGTCTCCGGAGCCGGCGGCCGGCCGGGCGTTGGAGGGCAGGTGCGGAAAGGCGATGGTCGGCCGCACCGAGCCGAGGTCGATAGTGATTTCGCGCTCGTAAGCCGCGTCGGCATCGGCCGCGTACTCGACGTAGGGCCGGTCGGAGACCGAGGCCGCCCAGGCTCGCGTCCTATCGTCCACCGGGAAGATACCGTTCTTGGCGCCGGCCTCTATGGCCATGTTGGCCACGGTGAAGCGCTCGTCCATGGACAGCGTCCGGACGCCGGGCCCGTCGAACTCCATCGAGCGGTAGAGGGCGCCGTCCACGCCTATCAGGCCGATGACGGCCAGGATGAGGTCCTTGCCGCCGGCCCAGCCGGACAGCTCGCCCTCCAGGCGGAAGCGCAGGGCCGCGGGGACCTTGAACCATGCGGTGCCCAGGGCCATGCCCGCGGCCATGTCGGTGGACCCGACGCCCGTGGAGAAGGCGCCGACGGCGCCGTAGGTGCAGGTGTGGGAGTCGGCCCCTATGACGAGCTCGCCTGGCAGCGCGAGGCCGCGCTCCGGTATCAGCGCGTGCTCTATGCCCATGCAGCCTATCTCGAAGTGGTTGACTATGCCGTGGGCCTCGGCGAAGTCCCGCATGACCTTGCACTGCTCCGCGGACTTGATGTCCTTGGCAGGCGCGAAGTGGTCGGGCACGAGGGCGACGCGCTCCCTATCGAAGACGCGCGCTCCCTGCATGCGCTCGAACTCCTTGATCGCCACGGGCGCGGTCACGTCGTTGCCCAGCACCAGGTCGAGGCGCGCCTCGATGAGCCGGCCGGCCTCTACCGTTTCCAGGCCCGCGTGGGCCGCCAGTATCTTCTGCGTCATGGTCATGGCCATGGGTACTCCTTTCGTTGCTAGACGGCCCGGGCGACCATTGCCTCGGCTGCGTCATCCGCCGATACGGGTTCCGGCGCGGCGACGCCGTCGCGAGCGAGCTTATATTCGATGGAATCGACGAGGGCCAGCCAGCTGGCCTCGATGATGTCGGTCGAGACGCCGACGGTCGTCCAGGCCGCGCCGGCGTCGCGGCTCTCGATGAGCACGCGTACGCCGGCCTGGGTGCCGCTCGAGCCGTCGATGACCCGGACCTTGTAGTCGGCCAGGGCCATGCCGCGCAGGCTCGGATAGAAGCGATCCAGGGCCCTGCGCAACGCCAGGTCCAGCGCGTGCACCGGCCCGTCGCCCTGCGCCGCCTGAAGTTCCCGCTGGCCCCCTACCGTAAGCTGGACCATGGCGTAGGCGTCCCCCGAGGCTGAGCGCGGCGCCTCCCTGCCCCGCTCGCCCGCGGTCCGGTAGCGCTCCAGCTCGAAGTAGGGCCGGTACTCTCCCGAGGCCTTGCGCAGGAGGAGCTCGAGGCTCGCGTCGGCGCCCTCGAACTGGTATCCTCGGCCCTCCAGGGCCTTGAGCCTATCGAGGGCGAGGGCCACCAGGGGGTCGTCCTTGCGGAGCCCGGGCCGGAGGCTCGCCATGCGCTCGGCCAGGACCGAGCGGCCGCCGACCTCGGAAGCCAGGAAGCGGCGGCCGTTGCCCACGCTATCGGGCGTCACGTGCTCGAAGGAGGCCGGCGCCTTGAGGACGGCGTCGACGTGCATGCCGGCCTTGTGGGCGAAGGCGCGCTGCCCGACGAAGGGCAGTCCCTCGTCGAGCGTCACGTTAGCCGCCTCGGCGACGCGCCGCACAGCCGTGGACAGGCCCGCCGGGCCCGAGCCGCCTGCGAGGCAGCGACGCCCCAGCTTGAGTTCCAGGCAGCCTATCAGCGTGGACAGGTTGGCGTTGCCGCAGCGCTCCCCGAAGCCGGCGAGCGTGCCCTGGACCATGCGGGCTCCGGCCCGTACCGCGGCCAAGGAGTTGGCCACCGCGAGGCCCGAGTCGTTGTGCGCGTGTATCCCCAGCCCCGGCCCGGCACCCCTAGCGACGACGCTATTCGCGGCGACGACGCCGGCCTCCACGTCCTCCGGGAGCCGCCCCCCGTTGGTGTCGCAGAGCGCCAGCCAGGCCGCCCCGGCCTCGGCGGCGGCTCGAAGGCAGGCCAGGGCGTAGTCCGGGGCCGCGGCGTAGCCGTCGAAGAAATGCTCGGCGTCGAAGACGACGCGGCGCCCCTCCGCGCGCAGGTAGGCCACCGTCTCCGCTATCATGTCCAGGTTCTCCGCGAGCGAGGCCCCGAGGACCCGCTCGACGTGGAAGTCCCAGGCCTTGCCGAAGACGACCACGGTTCCCGTACCGGCCGACAGGAGGCTGGCGAGCCCCGGGTCGTCCCGGGCGGCCAGGCCGCGGCGGCGCGTGGCCCCGAAGGCCGCCAGCTCCGAGCCACGGAGCCGCAGGCCGCGGGCCGCCCGGAAGAATTCGGCGTCCTTGGGGTTCGACGAGGGGTTGCCCGCCTCTATGAGGGCCACGCCGAGCTCGTCCAGGGCCTCCGCGACGCGCAGCTTATCGGCGACCGAGAAGCTGATGCCCTCGCCCTGGGCCCCGTCGCGGAGGGTGGTATCCAGGACGACGAGGTCCCCTTCGTCGCTAGGAGGCATCGAGGGCCCCTTGCTCGGCGGCCGTATCCTCGGCGGCCGTATCCCCGGCGATCATAAGGTTGATGGCGTCGACGTAGGCGCGGACGCTGGCCTCGACGACATCCGTCGATAGGCCCCGCCCGTTGTAGGCGCGCCCGTCTCGGCTCACGCGCACCCTGGCCTCGCCCTGGGCGTCCTTGCCGCCCGTGACGGCGTCCAGGGCGAAGTCCTCGAGTATCGCGCCCTTTCCCACGATCTTGTCTATGGCGTTGAAGGAGGCGTCGATGGGGCCGTCGCCGGTGGCGACGCGCTCGAGGCAGCGGCCGTCCGCGTGCCTGAGCCTGACGGCGCTCGTCGCGGTGATGGCGCTTCCGGAGTTGATGATGAAGCGATCGAGGCACCAGGCGGCCGGCCGCTCCGGCGACGCGCCCCGGGCCAGGGCCTCGAGGTCGCGGTCGCTCACGGTCTTCTTCTTATCCGCCAGGGCCTTGAACTCGGCGAAGAGCCTGGCCGCGCGCTCCTCGTCGAGGCGGAAGCCCAGCTCGGCCAGGCGCTCGTCGAAGGCGTGGCGCCCCGAGTGCTTGCCGAGGACCATGCGGTTGCGCGGCAGGCCTATGGACTCGGGCGTCATGATCTCGTAGGTCTCGCGCTTGGCCAGGACGCCGTGCTGGTGGATTCCCGACTCGTGGGCGAAGGCGTTATCGCCGACGACCGCCTTATTAGGCGGCACGCGAACGCCGGTGACGCCGGCGACGAGACGGCTAGCGGCGTAGATCTGCGTCGTATCGAGGCCGGATCGTACGCCCAAGGCGTCAGCCCTCGTCTTCATCGCCATAGCCAGTTCCTCGAGGGCGGCGTTGCCCGCCCGCTCGCCGATGCCGTTGACGGTGCACTCCACCTGGTCGGCGCCGGCGCCTATGGCCGCCAGGCTATTGGCCACGGCCAGCCCGAGGTCGTCGTGGCAGTGGACGGAGAAGGCGGCGCGCTCCATGCCGGGGGTCGTCGCCCGTACCGTCCGTACGAGGGCCGCGAACTCGTCGGGCATGGCGTAGCCTACCGTGTCGGGCAGGTTGACCGTCGTCGCGCCGGCCGCTATGACGGCGCCGAAGACCCTGGCCAGGAAGGCCGGGTCGGAGCGAGAGGCGTCCTCGGCGGAGAACTCCACGTCGGGGCAGAGGCTCCTGGCGTAGCGGACCATGGCCGTCGCCCGCTCCACGACCTCGTCCGGGCTCATCCTGAGCTTATATTCCATGTGCAGGGGCGAGGTGGCTATGAAGGTGTGGATGCGAGGCCGCTCGGCGTCCTTGAGCGCCTCCCAGGCCGCGTCTATGTCGCCCTTGACCGCCCGTGCCAGGCTGGCTATCACGGGTCCCCTTACGGTCCTGGCTATCTCGCGGACGGCCTGGGCGTCGCCGGGGCTGGCGACGGCGAAGCCCGCCTCGATGACGTCTACGCCCAGGGTCTCGAGCCGCCGGGCCACCTCGAGCTTCTCCGCCAGGCTCATGCTGCAGCCGGGCGCCTGCTCGCCGTCGCGCAGCGTCGTGTCGAAGAATAGTACGCGCCGAGCGGCTCCTGAGCCCTCGGGGCGACCCATCGCGGGCCCGCTCACGCCCCTACCTCCGCCGCCATCATCGAGTCCTCGGCCCCCAGGGCCGCCGCGTGGCCGCGGCGCGCGACGGCGGCGCTAGGCGCCAGGAAGGCGGCGCCGCGCTCCAGGGCGCCGAGCCCGGTCCGAGCCGACTCGAGTTCCCCGAAGGCCGCGACCTCCCCGAGGAACGCGTCCACGGAGGAGGACGGGGCGGAGAGCTCGAAGGTGAGCGCCTCGGCGCAGGCGTCGGCGATACGGGCGCCGTACCCGCGGGCGACGGCCTCGGCCCGAACCCTGGCCTCTCCTCGCGCGGCGACCTTGACCAAGGCGAGTTCCCGGGTGACGGCAGCGTCGAGCCTGAGGCGCCTCGCGGCTATCACGTCCTCGAGCTTCTCCAGCTGGCGGCGGATCTGCTCCACGGAGTGCTCGTCGCCCGTGACCTCGATGGTCATGCGGGTGACCGACGGGTCGGCCGTCTCGCCGGCGGTGATGCCGTCGATATTGAAGTCGCGCCTGCAGAATAGGCCGGCGACGCGGAAGAGCACGCCGGGATGGTTGTGCACGAGGGCGGAGAGGACGAAGCGTTCCATACGATTCCTTCTTGCTAGTCGGGCGGAGGGTCGGGCGCCGCCAGGGAAGGCGGGCTGCGCGACTCGTGGCGGCCGTCGAGGGAATCCGGGCATCCCCCGCCCGGCCGTCAACTAGCGAAGGAGCCCGGTATGCCCAGGATAAGGAGGAGGACGATAATAATAATGGCGAGGGGAAGGGACGCTATGCGGGAGCCGGCGAGGGCGGAGACGACGGGCGAGGCTACGGCCCCGACGCGGTAAGCGATCGGCGCGTTCATCGTCGCGGTTCCTTGGGAACCCTTGGCGTTCGTCTCCATGGGCCGACGCTACCACGGGGCGGAAAACGCTGTCAAGTTACTACGCGTAGAAAATAACGCCGCGGGCGCATTCGTGACCGCGGCGCATCCGAGCGTTGACGCCAGGTGTCGACGCTCGAAGGACGCTCGAGCGGCGCTCGACTAGACGCTGAGCGGGGAACCGCCTTCCGGTTTCTTGGGATACAGGAAGCGCTTGATCTTCTGGGTAGGGGTCTTCTCGAAGGATTCCGGCTGGTACACCACCCTGCAGATGCGCGAGAAGGCGGCCAGGCGCTGGTTGGCCTCTCGCCGTATCGCCTCCAGGGTGTCGGCCACGGCCTTCTCTATGGCCTTCTCGGCGCTCTCCACGCCGGCCTTGACGCGGGCCACGGCCTCGGCGACGGCCTCGGGCTTCAGGTGCACCAGGGCGACGAGGCCCTCGGCCCCGCCGTAGACCAAGGCTTCCTGCACTGCCGGGGAGCGGGCGAGCACGGCCTCGACCTCCTCCGGGTAGATGTTCTCGCCGGCTGAGCCCAGGATCATGTTCTTGGAGCGCCCGCGCACGAAGAAGTAGCCGCGCCTGTCGCTGAAGCCCAGGTCGCCGGTCCTGAAGTAGCCGTCGGGCGTGAAGGCCTCGCGCGTGCGGGCCTCGTCGCGATAGTAGCCGGGGCCGACCATGGGGCCGCGCACCTGTATCTCGCCTACGAGCATCGACGGATCGTCGTCGGCCGGCCTCATGTCCGTCAGCCGTATCTCCGCGCCGGGGAGCGCCGGTCCCGCCGCTCGCGGGCTCGTGCGGCCCACGGCGGAGGCCGCTATGATGGGCGCCGTCTCCGTAAGGCCGTAGCCTATGGCGTAGGGCCATCGTACGGCCCGGAGGAAAGACTCGACCTCGGGGTCCAAGGGCGCGCCGCCCACGCCGAAGAAGCGCAGCCTGCCGCCGAAGGAGCGGTAGAGCTTGGCGCCCGCCAGGCGAGTCACGAGGGGCCTTAGGAGCGGATTGCGGTAGGCGGCCATGCGCTCCAGGGCCGGCTTAACGGCCTGGCGATACGTCTTCTCGATCACAAGGGGTACGGATAGGACTATCGTCGGCCGCACCGAGGCCAGGGCCGGCATCAGGGCGGAGGCCGACGGCGGCCGGTCCAGGTAGCGTATGGAGGCCCCGCTCATCATGGGGATGAGGAAGCCTATCGTATACTCGTAGGCATGGGCCAGCGGCAGTATGGAAAGGAGCGTATCGCGGGTGGATAGCTCTATGATCACCGAGCACGACAAGGCGTCGGCTATGTAGTTTCGATGCGTCAGCATGACGCCCTTGGGCTGGCCCGTCGTGCCAGAGGTATAGACTATGGCCGCCAGGTCGCCGGGCTCGACGTTCGGTAGCGCCGCGTCGCGGGCGCGCCCGTCCAGCTCCGCGTCCAGGGCGCATAGGCCCTCTATGGGGATGGCCCCTACCCCGGCGCCCGGCAGCTTAGCCGCCTGCCTGGCGGACACGAAGGCGGCCTTGGCGCCGGAATGCGCCAGTATCTCGGCGACCTGGGAGGCGGGAAAGTCGACGAGCAGCGGTACTGCCACGGCGCCCGCCCGGGCTATGGCCAGCGAGGCCACGCCCCACTCCGCCCGGTTCTCCGATAGGATGGCCACGCGGTCTCCCCTGGCCACGCCGGCGGCGAGGAGCCGCGCGGCCGTCCGCCGCGTCTGGAGCTCGAGCTCTCGGTAGCTCAGGGGCTCCCCTCCGACCATCGCCAGGGCGGGAGCGTCTCCGTAGGCCGCGGCGCCTCGGGGCGCGATATCGGCTATGGTATGCGTATCGTAGCTATAGGAAAGGGCTCGTATCTTCATCGCTTGATCCTCGGGTACATAGACAGGCTCGAGCCCCCATGGTTGCACGTTTCCTCGCGTTCGGCAAATTTTCTTTAATCGCGGGTCCCTGCTCGCGGTATCGATCAAATCGGATTGATGAAAATACTTTCATGTTCTATCATCGAGCGTCGGCCCTCGACGCTCGCTCATATCACCGGGACCGACGGAAGGGATCATCGCAATGGCCGCCACCGAACGGAAAACCATCATCGTGCTAAACAGCGGTAGCTCCTCGCTCAAGTACGAGGTCTTCAGCATGCCCGAGAAGAAGAGCCTCGGGAAGGGCGCAGTCGAGCGCATCGGGGAGGCCTCTGGCTTCCTGGCCCAGAGCTCGCCCAGGGGCGGCATACGGATAGAGGAGGTCTTCGCCGACCATCGGCACGCCATGCAGCGCGTCGGCCAAGCCCTCGTGGATCCGGAGAAGGGCATACTCGGCTCGCTCGGCGACGTCGACGCCATAGGCCACCGCGTGGTGCACGGCGGC
>CAZNNA010000153.1:0-7965 GCA_964573825.1 uncultured Treponemataceae bacterium | reverse complement strand
AGACGCCCATGTGGCGCATCTGCTTCTTGAGCCTGTCCCGGGCGAAGGCGACGAGCCGCTCGCGCCGCCTCTCGTGGGTACGCCACAGCTCGTCGTCGCTTATGCGCTCTATCCTGTCCCAGATGTCCAGGTTGGTCGGATCCTCCTCGAAGCGCGGCCCGAAGTAGCGGTCGAGGACCTCGAGGAGCGTGTACGGGATCCAGGTCCGCGTGTGGACGCCGTTGGTGACGTAGCCTATGGGAACCTCGTCGGTCGTGAGCCCGGGCCAGATGGCCTTCCACATGTCGCGGGAGACGTGGCCGTGCAGCTCCGACACGCCGTTGGCGTAGGCGGACAGCTTGAGGGCGAGCACCGTCATGCAGAAGGGCTCGGCGTCGTCGTGGGGGCGCTCGCGGCCCAGGGCCAGGAAGCCCTTCCAGTCGAGGCCTATCTGCCCTATCCAGCCGCGGAAGTACTTGTCCATGAGCTCGATGGAGAAGCGCTCGTTACCCGCTGGCACCGGGGTATGGGTCGTGAAGATGTTGGTGCCCCAGAGCGCCTGGGAGGCCTGCGCGAAGGAGAGCCCGCGCTCCGCCATCAGCTCGCGTATGCGCTCGAGGCCCAGGAAGGCCGCGTGGCCCTCGTTCATGTGAGCCACCGCGGGGTTGACGCCCACGGCCTTGAGAGCCCGTATGCCGCCTATCCCGAGGAGTATCTCCTGGCGAATGCGCGTCTCCTTGTCGCCGCCGTAGAGCGCCGCCGTGATTGTGCGGTTCTGCGGGGCGTTCTCCTCGATGTTAGTATCGAGGAGGTACAGCGACGATCGCCCTACGGAGACGACCCAGACCTGGGCCACGACATGCTCGCCGGCCATCTCCACCACTATCTTGACCGGTTCGCCCGAGGCGGTCTCGCAGCGACGCACCGGCATATTGTACCAATCGTTCTCCGGGTACTCTTCCTGCTGGAAGCCGTCGGCGTTGAGGTACTGGCGGAAGTAGCCCTGCCGGTAGAGGAGGCCCACGCCGACCAGGGGAAGGCCCAGGTCGGAGCTCGTCTTCATGTGGTCGCCGGATAGTATGCCGAGGCCCCCGGAATAGATCGGCAGGGAGGTATCCATGCCGTATTCCATGGAGAAGTAGGCCACGGAGTCGGCGTACTCGCCCTTGTACCAGGGTTGGCCGCCCTTGTAGGCCTGGAAGCGCCCGTAGACCTCGCGGAGGGCCGCCAGGAAGGAGTCGTCGGCCGCCGCCGCGTCGTAGCGCTCCTGCGATACCATGCCGAGCATCTTGGCTGGGTTCTGGCGCGACTCGCTCCAGACGTCGTAGTCGAGCCTGATGAACAGGGTGATAGCGTCGAAATTCCACGATATCCAAAGGTTGTGCGCCATCTCCTCGAGCGGAGCGAGGACTTCCGGGATCTTCGGCTTGATGGTATGGGTCAGGATCTTCATGGTTCACCGCCGGCAACGGGAGGATAGGCGGCCCCTACGGTCGCCGCCCCGTAATCATAATGGACGGAAGCCTCGGCCGCAACGAAGGCGGGGGTCTTTCCGTTGGCATGGTTTCGTCGATATGTTATGACGATACTGGTAAGGAACCGCCACCCCGGGGATCGAGAGGAAGCACGAATGAGCGCCAAGGTTGAACCGATACGGTACAAGGATTTTCGCTTCAGGATAGCGGCCGTCGTCTTCATAGTGGTATCGGTCTCGGTAGCCGTCCTGGACGGCATGGAGATGCTCCACTCGGCCATAGTCTGGAACGTGTCGTCGGTCCGGAACCTCGTAGGCGACCTCGGCTTCTCCATGGCCTTCGTGGTACCGCTGGTCGCCATCTTGTCGCTGGCGCTCTTCCGCGTCTTCAGGCCCCTCCACGAGGCCTTCAAGGCGCTCTCCGCGGGCCAGCCCCTCGCGGCCGACGCGCGCGCGGACGCGGCAAAGATAATTCGCCGGATACGCCCCATCATGATAGGCATCAACGTCATAGGCTACGGCATACCGGTCGTAATCACCGTCGTCCTGGCGCCCTCGGTCATGGCCCGCTTCCAGGGCATAGCGATGGCGGTCATAAACGTATCGATAGCCGTGCTCGCCGGCCTCATAGAGTCGGCCTACGTCTTCAAGCTCATAGCCGAGCCTCGCAAGCTCCTGGCCATATACGACGTCGGCGAGGGCGATGACGGCCTGCACGAGATGGGCATGCGCGGCCGCAACATCGTGTCGGCCGCCTTCCTGGTCTTCTTCGTCATGTTCTACATGCTCTACGAGAGCTCGGGCATCGTGCTCAAGGAGCTACGCTACTCCCATTACCTCGAGCTCGTGGCCTCGGGCCGGATGACCGTAGACGAGGCCTCGGCCGCGTTCAAGGAGGAGGGAGCCAAGGAACTCGGGGTACCCGCCGAGACGATAGAGTTCCCCCTGGACAACCAGGACGACGCGGAGAAGTCCAGCCGCTCGCTCGGCATGCAGTTCATACTCATGGCCGCCCTCCTGGGCATGGCTATCTTCGTACAACGTATCCTGGCCGACGATACGGTCCGCCAGATCAACGACATGAAGAAGAAGGTCGACGAGATGCTCTCGGGCTCCGGAGACCTCACGAAGCGCATAGAGATCACCCAGTTCGACGAGGTCGGCAGGCTGGCTACGTCGGTCAACCGCCTCATAGACAAGCTACGCGGCGTCTTCCTCGAGGTGCGAGCCTCGAGCCGCGGCGCGGCGGAGGCCTCGGCGACGCTCGGCAGGGAGCTCGAGGGAGCCGCGGGCGCCTCCGAGGAGCTGGCCGCGAGCTCCGACCAGATAGCCGGCCGCGTCGCCGAGCGCCTGGCCGTGGTCAAGCGCACCGAGGGCACCCTGGCGTCGGTCTTCAGCTCGCTCGTCGAGATAGGCGGCGCCGTGGACGGCCAGGCCGCCTTCGTCGAGCAGACCTCCAGCTCCGTCAACGAGATGGCGGCCAACATAGCCTCCGTCTCCAAGGCCACGACTAAGGCCCACGAATTGGCCGACGGCCTAGGCTCGGCGGCCACCGAGGGCGCCGTCTCCGTCAACGATTCCGTCGTCGCCATGCGCGAGATAGAGGCCTCGAGCAAGAGCGTGGCCGACATCGTCGGGGTCATTGCCAAGCTCTCGTCACAGACCAACCTCCTGGCCATGAACGCCGCCATCGAGGCCGCGCACGCCGGCGAGGCCGGCAAGGGCTTCGCCGTGGTGGCCGAGGAGGTCCGTAACCTGGCCGAGTCGAGCTCGCGCAGCGCCAAGGAGATATCCGACCACATCAAGGCCATGCTCGCGGCCGTGGGCAACGGCGTGCGACTCTCGGAGAAGGCCGGCGCGGCCCTCGAGCGCATAGCGGGCGGCGTCGAGTCCACCACGGGCCTCGTGCGGGAGATAGCCGACGCCATGTCGGAGCAGAACGTGGCCGCGGAGGAGATCATAGGCTCCATAGCGAGCCTCGTGGACGCGACGCACTCCATACGCCGCAACGCCCAGGAACAGCGGGAACGCAACGAGGGCGTCCGGGTCGACGTGGCGCAGGTGACCAGGGCCTTCGAGGAGATATCGCTGGCCACGGCCGAGCAGCGGACGGACGGCCAGCGCATCCAGGCCGCGCTGGCCGACCTCAGGCGCATAGAGGCTCGCAACCGCGAGCTATCCGGCCGCCTCAACGAGCTGATAGAGGGCTTCAGGCTAGACTAAGGCGACGGGATCCCGAGCTATAGGGCGTTGTCGAGGTTATCCGCCTCGATCTCCTTGAAGTAGCGTACCGTGCCGACCCGGAGCTCGTCGGTGGCCTTCTCGTCGCAGACGAAGACGGCCTTGGGGTGCAGCTGTAGGCAGGATACTGTCCAGAGGTGGTTGACGCCCTCCTCTATCGCGTTCCGGAGCGCGCGGGCCTTATTGGCGCCGGATACCAGTATCATGACCTCGCGGGCATCGGTCACGGTGCCCACGCCTACGGTCAGGGCCGTCGCGGGCACCCTCGATGGGTCGCCGCCGAAGAAGCGGGCGTTGGCCTCGCGCGTGTCGCGGGTCAGCGTCTTGACCCGCGTTCGCGAGGAGAGCGACGAGCCCGGCTCGTTGAAGGCGATATGGCCGTCCGAGCCAACGCCGCCCACGAAGAGGTCTATGCCGCCCGCGGCCTTGATGGCCGCCTCGTAGCGGGCGCACTCGGCCTCCGCGTCCGGCGCGTTGCCGTCCAGCAGGTGGGTGTTGCCCGGCAGGATATCCACCCGGGAGAAGAGCCGCTCGCGCATGAAGGTATGGTAGCTCTGGGGATGGTCCTCGGGCAGCCCGACGTACTCGTCCATGTTGAAGGTGACGACGTTCCTGAAGGACAGCTTGCCGGCGCGGTGGAGCAGTATGAGCTGCTCGTAGGTACCGATCGGCGAGGATCCGGTCGGCAGGCCGAGCACGAAGGGGCGCCCGAGCCCCTTGCGCTCGTGCTCGTTGATGCGCCGGGCGATGAAGTTGGCGGCCCAGGCCGAGACCGCTGCGTAATCGGGCCTAATGACGAGTCTCATGTCGGTTCTCCTTGCTCCGGGCCAGAGTACCAAAACGGGGCGTCCGTGGCGAGCCCTTTAGCGAAGCTCGTTCTTAATGAAGCGCCCGCCCACCATGGAGGCGAGGACGCTATAGTCCTTGTCGAAGACGACGACGTCGGCGGCGTAGCCGGGAACGAGGAGCCCGCGCTTGCCGAGCCCGACGATGCGCGCCGGGTTGCTCGCGGCCATCTCCACGGCGGCCTCGATGGGGACGCCCCAGGTGGCCAGGTTCCGCACGCCGCCTATCATGGTCAGGCTGGAACCGGCTATGACGCCGTCGGCCTTGCGGTGGAAGACGCCGTCCTCGAGCACGACCTCCTCGCGGTTGGCGTAGAGGGGGCAGCGATGCTGCTCGGTGGGCTTGAGCGCGTCGGTGACCAGTACGACCTTGCTCTGGGGCTTGTCGCGGAGGAGCAGCCGTATGAGGTCCGGATGGACGTGCTTGCCGTCGGCTATGATCTCGCAGGACAGCTCGGGATTGATGAGTATGGCCCCGACGGCGCCGGGGTCGCGGTGGTGCAGGCGGCTCATCGCGTTGAAGAAGTGGGTCGAGTGCAGGATGCCGGCCTGCATGCCCTCCATCATGTTCTCGTAGGTGGCGTCGGTGTGGCCCGCCTGCAGGACGATGTTACGGGACAGGCAGTAGAGGGCCAGCTCGCGCATGCCCTTGAGCTCGGGCGCCACCGTCATGTTGGTGATGTGGCCGCGACCGGCCTTGAAGAGGCGCTCCATGACCTCTAGGTCGACCGGGCGCACGAACTCCGGCCGCTGCACGCCCAGGCGGGCCTGCGAGACGAAGGGGCCCTCGAGGTGGACGCCCATGATGCGGGCGCCGCCCTCCTTGCCCATGGCGTCTACGCAGGCGCCTATGGAGCGCTCCATGTCCTCGAGGTCCATGGGATAGATCGTGGGGCAGAAGGCGGTGACGCCGTAGGCGCCCAGGTGCTCGGACATCGCGACGATGGCGTCGACGCTCATGTCCTCGGTGCCGTAGCCGGCGAAGCCGTGGATATGGGTATCGATGAAGCCGGGGGCTATGAAGGCTCCGCCGGCGTCGTAGACCTTGGCCCCGTCGAGCCGCTTCTGCAGGAAGCGCTTCTCCGAGAACACGTCGGCTATGGAACCGTCCTCCACCAGGATGGCGCAGCGCTCCATCCTCGCGTAGCCGGCCAGGATCGTAGCGTTATGTATGCAGACGGTCGACATGGGGAACCTCCGATCCAAACATAGCTAGGCTACCGTCACGGGGCAAGCGCCGGAGGCCGCCAGCCGGCCGGACAGGACCCGCGCGACGGCGGCCGTCGAGGGCTCGGAATACTCGTAGGCGCAGAGCGCGGGCCGCGGGCCGGCGACGGCCCAGGCGCTGCCGACGTCGTAGGGATCGCGCATCGCCACGAAGGCCAGGGGCGCGCCCGAGGCGGCGCAGGCCTCGGCCACGCGGCGCACCAGGCGCTCCTGGCCGGGATGGCGGGCCATGGCGTAGAGGCCGATGAAGACGGGCAGTCGCCCGACGCGGGCGACCGCCGCCGCTATGGCCGCGTCGTCCGGGTCTATGGGAAGCTCGACCGACTCGAGGGCCGAGCCGGCCGCGGCGAGGGCGGCGCCCATGGTGCCGGCGCCGGCCGTGCGCTGGACGACGGGCCTCGAGCCGGGGGCCGGGGGCACGTAGAGCGCGGCGCTCTCCACGCCGGTCTGCGTCTCAGGGCTCAGGTCCAGGTAGAGGCCCCCGGCCGAGGCGTCGGGAGTGGTACCGCCGAGCGCCGATACGGAGGCGTCGGCCAGTCGGCCGGCCGACGCGAGCGCCTCGGGCGAGCGCAGCGAGGCGACGGCCGCGCCGCGCCCCGCGGGCTCGTCGTCGAGACGGAAGCGCTCCTTGACGGCCAGGACGCGGGCGACCGACTCGTCTATGCGCGACTCCGGTATGCGGCCGTCGAGCACGGCGGCCTTGACCGCGTCGAAGGCGGCCTCCTGGAGCGAGGCGGTATGGCTGACGCAGAGGACGTCGGCGCCGGCGAGCACGGAACGCACGGCCGCGTCGTCGTAGCGGCCGTGGATGGCCTTCATCTCCAGGCAGTCGGTGACGATGAGGCCCCGATAGCCGAGCCGCTCGCGGAGGAGCCCCGTGAGGACGCGTCGGGAGAGCGTAGCCGGGATAGGCTCGGGCTCCACGGCCGGGAACAGCACGTGGGCCGTCATGATAGACGCGACCCCCTGGGCGATGAGCCTGCGGAAGGGCACGAGCTCGACGGAATCGAGCCGCCCCAGGTCGGCGCCCACCCGCGGCAGGTCGAGGTGAGAATCCTGGTCGGTGTCACCGTGGCCGGGGAAATGCTTGGCGGTGGCGGCGACGCCAGAACGCTCGAGGCCCCGGGCGTAGGCGGCGGCCAGCTCGGCGACGGCCGCCGGATCCTCGCCGAAGCTGCGGACGCCTATGACGGGATTGAGCCTATTGACGTTGACGTCGGCCACCGGCGCCAGGTTCCAGTTGAAGCCGACGGCCCGGAGCTCGGCCGCCAGGGCGGCTACCATGGCCTCCACCTCGTCGAGCGAGGCTCGGCCTCCCTTAACGGCAGCGGCCAGGGCCATGGCGCCGGGAAGGGGCGTGAAGCCGGCCTTGAGCCTGGCCACGATCCCGCCCTCCTGGTCGAGCGATACGAGGGGCTCGATGCCCGTGCGCTCTCGGATAAGGCCCTTCAAGCCCGAGAGCCTATCGTATATAATGCCGGGCGCGGCCATGTTGCCGGCGAAGAGTATGAGGTTGCCCATGGGCCTGCGCGACAGCACTCCGCGCATCACCTCGAGCCCCGCCTCCCCGGCGGGGTAGCCCACGAGCATCATCTGGCCGATCTTCTCGTCGAGCGATAACGCTCCGACGCTCCTATGCTGCTTCATGACGGACATGCTATACGATCCTCCCATTGAACCGCAACAATATTTTATAGAAAAGATCGTTTCAAAGAAATTATATTCCATTCCTGCGGAAACCATGCTACACTATTACGGGAATCGAATAAAGTAGACGCGTACGGGAGGACGACAAGCGACATGACAAGCGGCGTAGCTCTCCTGAGGGAGATACTCGAGTCGTGCACGGAATCCGAGCGCAAGATAGCCGAGTACCTCATAGATAATCCCAAGACGGCGGTCTTCTGCACCATTGCCGAGCTGGCTAGGCAGGCCGATACCAATCCGCCCGCCGTCATCAGGCTCTGCAAGCGGGCGGGGCTGTCTGGCTACCGCGAGCTGCAGATACTCCTGACTCGCGACCTGTACGCCAATGCCGAGGCAGCGAGCGAGGAACCGCCGCCCGCCTTCGAGCTGGACTCCAACCAGTCGGTGGAGACGATAGCCAAGACCATAGTGTCGCGGACGACCGACGCCATAGAGCGGGTCCTGTCGCTCCTGAACACAGGAGCGGTCGAGGAGACGGCCGCGGCCATGCTC
>CAZNNA010000152.1:0-7979 GCA_964573825.1 uncultured Treponemataceae bacterium | reverse complement strand
TCGCCGAGCTTATAGGTCTTGCCGGAATAGAACAGTATGCGTTCGGTCGTCGTCGTCTTGCCGGCGTCGATGTGCGCCATGATGCCGATGTTGCGTGTCGTGTCGAGGTTCATAGTGGGCTCCGGCCGCTACTATAGACGGAAAAGCGCTACCCTTGCAAGGTAAAGGTACGGTATGCGAAGGGTCGGCCTCGGTGATATTTTAGATGCTGATGTTTCTGTTGACAGAAATATGCGGTACGGGGATAATGACGCATCCCAGAACGCGACGGCGGTGAGCTGATGCTAGGCTATGTAATCAAGCGGGTTGCGACCATGGTAGCTACGCTCTTCGCCGTAGTCCTCCTTACCTTCATGCTCATGCACGCCATACCGGGCGGACCGTTCACCGCGGAGCGTAAGCTGCCGGAGGCGGTGGAGCGCGCCCTGATCCAGAAGTATAGTCTCGACGCGCCGCTCCACGAGCAATTCTTCGATTACCTTAAGGGGCTCCTTACGCTCGACCTCGGCCCCTCCTTCAAGTACGAGGGCCGGACCGTCAACGAGTTCATTCGGGAAGGATTCCCGTTGTCGAGCCGGCTCGGCCTCCTTTCCATAGCCTTCACGCTCCTGGCCGCCCTGCCGCTCGGCTGCCTCTCCGCCATCAAGAACGGCAAGTGGCAGGACATACTCGTCATGTTCATAGCCACGCTGGGCATCACCATCCCGTCTTTCGTGGTGGCCCTCATGTACGTTTTCTCGTTCAGGCTGGGCTGGCTGCCCGTGTTCGGCGTCTCGAGTCCCAAGGGCTACGTACTGCCCGTGCTGGCGCTGAGCGGCTATTCGCTGGCCTTCATCGCCAGGCTCATGCGCTCGAGCCTGCTCGAGGTGATGGGTCAGGACTACATCCGTACCGCCCGCGCGAAGGGGCTGTCCGAGACGGCGGTCATCGTCAAGCACGCCATGCGAAACGCGCTCATACCGGTCGTCACGATACTCGGGCCGACCATGGCCTCGCTCCTGACCGGTTCCTTCGTCATAGAGAAGATATTCGCTCTGCCCGGCATGGGCGTCCACTTCGTGACCAGCATAGCCAATCGCGACTATACGGCCATCATGGGCATAACGGTGTTCTACGCGACGATACTCGTCGCCATGGTCTTCATCGTGGACATCTTCTACGTGATGATCGATCCCCGTATCAGGCTGCGCTAGGAAGGTGATGAGCATGGACGTAGGCATGTCTGCCTGGGAACGGGTCGGGGTCCGCGAGGAGGCCATGGAGGCCATCGCCGGGCCCCGCAGGACGTACGCGCAGGACGTGCGGTACCGCTTCGGCCGGCGGCCGAGCGCCATCGGGGGCTTCGCCGTCGTGCTCGGGCTCCTGGCGTTCGCGGCCTTCGGGCCCCTCGTATCGCGCCATACCTACTACGAGCAGAACCTGGCCTTCGTCAACGTGCCGCCGCGGTTCACCGTATGGGAGCTGCCCGGCGGCGGGGGCGCCGGCGCCTACATAACCCAGAGCCTTAAGCTGCTCGAGGTCTCGCCCGAGGGCCGCCTCGTGGCGCCGATACCGCTCGCCGGGGAGGACCCGGCCCGTAAGCGCATACGCTTCGATTACGGCGGCGCCGAGGTGGCCATAGACTACTCGGATAGGGCCCGCGGCCTCGCTCTCGTAGGGCCCGACGGCGCAACCTTGTCCTCGAGGCGGACGAGGAACGCCAGCTACCTTCTCGGAACGGACTCCCTAGGGCGAGACCTGCTTACTAGGCTCATGTACGGGGCCAGGATATCGCTGACGGTGGCCTTCGTGGCAGCCTTCATCAACCTCGTCATAGGCATACTCTACGGCGGCGTCGCGGGCTACCTGGGCGGGGCCGTGGATAACGTCATGATGCGCATCGTCGACGTCATCAGCACGATACCGCTGACCCTCTACGTCATCCTCATCATGGTCATACTAGACTCGGGCTTCTTGAGTATCATCGTGGCCCTGAGCTCCGTGTACTGGGTGAGCATGGCGCGCGTGGTGCGCGGCCAGATCCTGGCGCTCAGGGAACAGGAATTCGTCCTGGCGGCCAAGACCATAGGCACGAGCGCCTTCCGCATCGTGACGCGCCACCTGCTGCCTAACTGCCTGGGGCCCATCATCGTGACCGCCACGATGCTCATCCCCACCGCCATCTTCGTCGAGTCGTTCATGAGCTTCATAGGCCTCGGGGTCTCCGCCCCCATGGCCAGCTGGGGCACCATGTGCAACGACGCTCTGGAGACGATGAAGAGTACGCCGCACCAGCTCTTCGCGCCGGCCGGGGCCATCTGCCTTACCATGTTCGCGTTCAACTTCATAGGCGACGGTCTCCGCGACGCCCTCGACCCCAAGCTGAGGAAATAGGAATGCCGATGGAACCCCTGCTCGAGCTCAGGAACCTCTCGACTAGCTTCTATACGGGACAGGGCGAGGTCCAGGCCGTCCGCGACGTCTCGCTTTCCGTGTCCCGGGGCGAGGCCCTCGGCATCGTGGGAGAGTCGGGATCAGGCAAGAGCGTCACCTTCCTGTCGGTGCTCGGCCTCCTGGCCGGCGCGGGGCGCGTCAAGGGCGGCGAGGCGCTCTTCGGCGGTACGGACCTCCTGAAAGCCGGTAAGCGGGAGCTGCGGCGCGTCCGGGGCAAGGACATAGCGATGGTCTTCCAGGACCCGATGTCGTCGCTCAATCCGCTTAAGCCCATAGGCAAGCAGGTCGCCGAGGCGCTCGAGGTCCATACGAGCCTCAGTCCCGCGGAGATAAGGCGCAAGACCATCCGCATGCTCGAGCTCGTCAGGATACCCGAGGCGGAGCGGCGTTATCGCTGCTACCCTCACGAATTCTCAGGAGGCATGAGGCAGCGGGTCATGATAGCGATGGCCCTGATCTGCGATCCTTCCCTGATCATAGCCGACGAGCCGACGACGGCCCTGGACGTGACCATCCAGGCGCAGATCCTACGGCTCCTCCGCGAGCTCAAGGACGAGCTCGGGAGCGCCGTCGTGTTCATCAGCCACGACCTGTCGGTCATAGCGAGCATGTGCCAGCGCGTCGTCGTCATGTACGGAGGCATGGTCATGGAGGAGGCGCCGATAGCCGCGCTCTTCGACTCGCCTTCCCATCCGTATACGCTCGGCCTCCTAGCCTCCCGGCCCGTCCTGGACCAGGATAGGGCGACGACGCTCGATCCCATACCCGGCTCGCCGCCGGACATGCTGTCGCCGCCGGCGGGCTGCCCCTTCGCGCCGCGCTGCTCGCAGGCCCGGGCCGTCTGCCAGGGCGCGCTGCCGCCCCTGGCCGAGCTGGGGCCCGGGCATCGCTCGCGCTGCTGGCTCTGGTCGCCCGACGCTCCCGCGGCGGGCAACCCGTTCAAGGAAGGAGCGACCCGTGCTTAGCGTCGAGGGCCTCGTCAAGCGCTTCCGCGCCGACGGCGGCAGGTCCGTCGTCCACGCCGTCGAGGGCGTCAGCTTCTCCATACCCGAGGGCCGCACCCTGGGCCTGGTCGGCGAGTCTGGCTGCGGCAAGTCCACGGTGGCCCGGACGGTCATGCGCGTCTACGAACCGACCGAAGGCTCGATAGTCCTGGACGGTACCGACATCAGCCGCCTCAAGGAGCGAGAGCTCAGGCCGCTCAGGCGCAAGATGCAGATGGTCTTCCAGGATCCCTACGCCTCGCTCAACGCGCGCATGAAGGTGCGCGATATCGTCGCCGAGCCCCTCGTGGCGCACGGTGTCGCCCCGAGCCGCGGCGAGCTCGACGACGCTGTCGCCTCCATGCTCGAGCGGGTCGGGCTCGGCCGCCAGCACATGGACCGCTATCCCCACGAGTTCTCGGGCGGGCAGCGCCAGCGCATAGGCATCGCCCGGGCCCTGGCCATCGATCCCAAGGTGCTCATATGCGACGAGCCCATATCGGCCCTGGACGTCTCCATCCAGGCCCAGGTCGTCAACCTGCTCAGGTCGATCCAACGGGAGAAGGGCCTGGCCTACCTGTTCATAGCCCACGACCTGGCCATGGTCCGCTACGTCTCCGACCGCGTCGGCGTCATGTACCTCGGCCGCATCGTCGAGGCCTGCGACAGCGACGAGATATACAGGAACCCGTTGCACCCCTATACGAGGGGGCTCCTCGAGTCGATTCCCTCGGCGCGGCCGCCCGAGCCCGGTACTCGCGGGGGGCCGGCCATAGAGGGGGACATTCCGAGCCCCATGGCTCCGCCCCCGGGCTGCGCCTTCCATACGCGATGCAAGTACGCCAAGGACGCCTGCCGGGAGGCGACGCCCAGGCTACGGGAAGTGGGAGTGGGTCACGAGGTGGCGTGCCACCTCTATGAATAGATCCGATCGAATAGGAGGATCCATGAAATCACGAAGCGGAATCGTCGTCGCGGCCTGCGCGCTGATCGCCCTCTCGGCGGCGTCGTGCGGCGGCGGCAAGGCGGCCGAGGCCAAGGCCCCGGAGCTCGGGAAGATCGTGTTCGCCCTGCAGAGCGAACCGGACGGCTACGACCCCGGCATCACGAACAACTCGTTCGCGTCGCCCTTCATGACGCAGCTCTTCGAGGGCCTCGTGACCTACGACGCCAAGGGAGAGATCGTTCCCGGCAACGCCGAGAGCTGGACCATCTCGCCCGACGGCAAGGTGTACACCTTCAAGCTGCGCAAGGGCCTCAAGTGGTCGAACGGCAAGCCGCTCGGCGCCGAGGACTATGCCTACTCGCTGCTACGCGTCCTGGACCCGGCGACCGGCGCGCGCTTCGCCGACATGCTGACGGTCTACGTCGTCGGCGCCGACGAGTACTATACCGGCAAGGGCGGCAAGGACGGCGTGGGTATCAAGGCCCTGGACGCCTCGACCCTGCAGATAACGCTCAAGGAGCCGGCTCCCTACTACCTGGGTATCCTGGCCATGTGGGTCTACTCGCCGGTCAACCGCGAGGCCGTCGAGGCGAGCCCCGAGCGCTGGACCATGGATCCCGCCACCTTCGTTTCCAACGGCCCCTTCAAGGTCGCCTCGATGAAGCTCGGCGAGGGCGTCGTCCTCCAGAAGAACGAGCACTACTGGAACGCCGGCGCGGTTAAGCTATCGGAGGTTAACTTCAGGTTCATCCTGGAGCCGGCCACGGCCCTGTCGGCCTTCGAGAAGGGAGAGATCGACGGCTTCAGGGAGGTCCCCGCCTCCGACATACCCAGGCTCAGGACGGGCAGCGACGCCTTCCACGTCCTGCCGGCCTTCGGCACGACCTTCTACGACGTGAACACCACGCGCAAGCCCTACAGCGACCCCAAGGTCAGGCGCGCCCTGGCCCTGGCCCTGGACCGCTCCGAGATAATCGATAACGTGCTCCAGGCCCCGAGCACCCCGACCCTGGCCCTCGTCGCCCCCGGCTACGTCTACGGCGGCGTCGACTTCACCGAGGCCCATAAGAAGTACGGCTTCAGCCCCAAGGCCGACGTGGAGGGCGCCCGCAAGCTGCTCGCCGAGGCCGGCTTCCCCGACGGCAAGGGCTTCCCGACCCTCGAGCTGTCGTACTACACCAACGCCACGGTCAAGAAGGTCGTCGAGGCCATGCAGCAGATGTGGGAGAAGAACCTCGGCATAAAGGTCAAGATCAAGGTCCAGGACTGGGCCATCTACTACGCCGACGTCCAGAAGCTCAATTACGACATCGGCGCCATGGGCTGGGGCGGCGACTACCTGCACCCGATGACCTTCCTGCAGCTGTTCACGTCCACGAGCACCAATAACCACGTCGGCTACAAGAATCCCGAGTACGACGAGCTCGTGGCCAAGGCCGTGGTCGAGACCGACCCCGCCAAGGCGGTCGAGCTGATGCACAGGATCGAGGACGTCTTCGTCCGCGACCTGCCCGTCATATCGCTCTACTCGCGGAGCAATACCATCATGGTGGCGCCCCACGTCAAGAACTGGGCCCTGACGGCCCTCGCCAACCTGTACTTCAAGGACGCCTACGTAGAGAAGAAGTAGCGCTCTCGTAGGTCCCTGAGCCTCGGCTCGGTTAAAAAAAGGCCGCCCAGGGTTATCTCCCCGGGCGGCCTTCCTTGTATTACGGGGCGAGGCGGATGACCGCGACCCTGCCGCCGGCCCCTACGGCCAGGCCGCTAGCGGCGCCCCGGCCCTCGGGGAAGAAGGCGACGGCGTGGAAGGGTTCGCGCGAGACACGTTCCCAGGAGCGCCCGCCGTCGGCGGAGGCGAAGCAACCCTCGGTGCCGACCGCGACGAGGGCCGGCCTGCCGCCTGGGCGCCCGGGCGAAGGCGGCGCCCAGGCGACGCAGGAGCAGTAGGCGCCGGGTCCTCTCTCGGCCAGGCGCCAGCTCGCCCCTCCGTCCTCCGAGTAGGCTGCCGTGGCCTCGCCCCGGGTCGGCTCGGCGTAGTCGCCGCCTACGACGCAGAGCCTCCGGCCTAGCGCCGCGACCGAGAAGGCGCCCCGCGAGGGAACGCCCGCGGCCAGGGGTAGGTCTGCCGAGCGCCACGAGCTCCCGTCGTCCGTCGCGTGGAAGCGGGCGCGGCTTCCCCCCGTCACGAAGCAGAAACCCGAATCGCCGAGGCGCGCCAGGCAGGTGCCGCTCGCGGCGAAGGACGATTCCACCGCGTCGACGGCGGGCAGGGCCGAGCCGGGTAGCCGTTCCCATGACCGGCCCGAGTCCCGCGTCCGGAGGATGAAGCAGCCCCCGACTGGATCGCCGAGCGCGAGTCCCGCGCCGTCGGGCGCCAGCGCGACGGCGTCTATGAAGGCCTGGCCCGAGGCGTCCTCCCAGGCCGTCCGCCAGCTCGCGCCGCCGTCCTCGGTACGCAGTATCAGCGATGGCTGCCCCGCGCTCGCAATGACGGCCTCGAGCGGGCCGAGGGCTACCGCCGACCTGAAGTCGAGGCCTTCGTAGCCGGGCACGGGGACGCGGCGCCAGGAGTCGCCCCCGTCCGTCGACGAGGCGACCGTGCCCCCCGTACCGCCGGCCCAGGCATAGCTTGGACCGAGGGAGAGCCCGCGGAGGCCGGCACCCCCGAGCGCCTCGGGCGTATCGATTATCAGGTCCATGCGGTGGTTCCTTTCCCCTCGAGTCGCGGCGAGATCAGTAGCGCATGACCGCCACGTCGAGCAAGCAACCATAGTTCCTGCCCCTCTGTATGTTGACGATGGACCCGTTCTTCCATAGAGTCGGGATTTCGTTGAAGTTGCTAGAGCTCCGCATGCCGACGGCGTAGACGTCCGGACCGTCCAGCGCAAGGGCGATGCCCGTTTGGAAGTTCGACGTAGAGCTATCGTCGGTCTCGAGCGTCGACATGTTTCCGTTCTTCCAGTACGCCGGCATCCAGCCCCTGGCCGCGTCGTAGTACGTTCCCACGGCGTGCGATGAACCGTCGGCGAACGCGATGTCTACGATGCCCGCCTTGCTAGCGCCGCCTGAGTCGAGCGTCGTGATCGAGGGGGAGTCGCCGCTTACCTTCCAGTACGCGGGTACGAGCCTGCCCGAGGCGTCTTGGCTCGAGCCGCAGAGGTATGCGTCGCTCCCGAAGGCCTCCATGCCGAAGGCCGTGATACCCGGAAGGCCCGTAACGCTCGCGACCTCATGGAGCTCGCCGTTCTTCCAGTAGCATATCTTCCAGGTGTCGCTGTCGGCTCCCGGATTATCCGTCTCGATATAGTAGCCCGAGACGTAGACGTCGGAACCTACTACGGCCAGCCTATTCGCCTCGGCATAGTTCGCCATTCCAGGCGGCAACGCCAAGTCCGTACGGACGCCGTTCGTCCAGAGGCAAGGCCTGGCCTTGCCGCCCGAGGCGCTATAGTAGCCGCAGGCGTATACGGTCGAGCCCTGTATCGCTATATCTGCGGCGTATCCCGAGCCTCCGTCGGGAATAGCCAGGATTGTGCGAACGCCGTTCTTCCAAACCGCGGGATCGCTCCCGCCGTTCGCTGCGAGCCGGGCCGAGCCGCTGAAGTAGGTATCGCCTC
>CAZNNA010000151.1:0-8010 GCA_964573825.1 uncultured Treponemataceae bacterium | reverse complement strand
ATCATCGGCTACATAGGCAACACGGGGCTCTCCACGGGACCGCACCTCCATTACGAGGTGCACCTCGGCACCGAGACCATAGACCCGCTTCGCTTCCTGAACATCCGCTCGGGTTCCGCCGCGTTGACGCGCTAGCGCCCGCCGGGTACCATACGGCCTATGCCCGCTCCCAAGGATGCGCTCGTCAATTCATTGCTCGGCCCCGGCAGCTCGTTCCGGGGCGACCTCGTGGTGGACGGCTTCGTCCGCATCGACGGCGACGTCCGAGGCACGATACGGGCCTCCGGCAAGATAGTGGTCAGCGAGGCCTCGCGCTGCGACGCGTCGCTGGTCGCCCGATCCGCGGTGATAGGCGGGACGGTCCGGGGCGACGTCTGCGTGACGGAGAGGCTTACCCTGCTCGACGGCGGCGCGGTCATCGGCAACGTCTTCGCGCCCAGGCTGGACGCCGACGGCGACGTGCTCATCCATGGCGACGTGGAGGTATCAGGCCCGGTGGAGAAGGCCGAGGAAGCGATGATCGCCTTCATCCGCAGGCACGGCTCCGCCATACGGCCCTTCGGCTTCGACGCTCAGGTCGACGAGGCGGCGGCATGGCAGGGGTAGGGCTCCCCGACAACCTCCTAGCCGGCCTCGTTCCGGGCCTCTCCGGTCGCCGGGCCGAGAAGAAGAAGGAAGCCGCCAAGACCGCCTCCTTCTCACGCGTACTGAGGGCGGCAGAGGCTGAGGAGTCCGCCCCGGCCGCCGAGAGCGAGCCCTTCTCCGAGGCCGAGGCCTCGGAGCTCCTGGACTCGGTACACGCCACGGGAGAGGAGCTCAAGCGCGATCCTAGCCCGGAACGCGTCAGGGCGTACAAGCAGGCCGTGCGGAGCTTCACCCACTACGTGGTCGAACGGGCCTACGGACTGTCCGAGAAGACCTCGGGCGGCAACATACTCAAGCGAAAGAAATTCACCACGGTCGTCGTCATAGACGAGAAGCTGGAGCGCCTCGCCGCCGAGGTGCTCTCGGCCCAGCGCGATAAGCTCGAGATACTGAGGCGGCTCGACGAGATCCACGGGCTGCTCGTCGATCTCTTGCGCTAGGCGAGCGAACGGCCAGGGATGTAGGAGAACAAGCATGGACGGAGATATGGATTACGGGCATGGCGAGGAAGACCTTCGCCATCTCGAGGACGAGCCCGCGACGCATCGCGGCGAGGCGGCGCCGCTCGGCGAGCTTCCGTTCCCCCTGTACAGGCTCAAGGCCGAGCCCTACAACGAGACGTACTTCGCGTCGTCGGAGGCGACGCTCGAGCCGGGAACGATGGTCGTGGCCTCCACGCGCTACGGGAAGGATCTCTGCGAGGTCCTGGGCGCCGTTACCGCGCCCGGATTCGCGCGAGCCGAGGACGTGGTCCGCGTGGAGCGCGTGGCCACGCCGGAGGACCTGTCCCGCCGCGCGGCCGACGAGGAGAAGGAGCGCAAGGCCTTCGAGGTCTGCAAGGAGAAGATAGCCGCGCACAACCTGCCCATGAAGCTCGTGTTCGCGCATTACCTCTTCGAGGAGCAGAAGGTCCTGTTCTTCTTCACGGCCGATTCCCGGGTCGACTTCCGCTGCCTGGTCAAGGACCTCGTGTCGGTCTTCAAGATGCGCATAGAGCTCAGGCAGATAGGCGTCAGGGACGAGGCGCGGGTGGTCGGGGGCTGCGGCGTCTGCGGCAGGGTACTGTGCTGCCACGGCGTGACGGATAAGCTCGTGCCCGTCTCCATCAAGATGGCCAAGGACCAGAACCTATCGCTCAACTCGCTCAAGATATCCGGCCCCTGCGGCCGGCTCCTCTGCTGCCTGGCCTACGAGTTCTCCTTCTACAAGGAGGCCCGGCGAGGCATGCCCGGGGAGGGCGCTCGCATTCCCTACGACGGCACGACCTTCAAGGTGATAGAGGTCAACGTGCCCGCCGGCAGGCTGAGGCTAGCCGGCGAGGACGGTCGCTTCATCGAGGCGCGCTCGACCCGCTTCGTCCAGCGGGACGGACGCTGGGCCATGCTCGACGAGGAGCCCGCGGAGGAGTAGCGCTCCCCTGGAGCGCGCTCCCCCGGGCGCGCTCGCCTAGGGCTCGAAGCCGAGCAGCTCCAGCTCGAATACGATATAGGAGTTGGGCGGTATGACGCCGCCGGCTCCGCGGGCGCCGTAGGCGAGCTCAGGGGGTATGGCGACGACGCGGCGCTCCCCGACGCGCATCTCGGACACCGCCCTATCCCAGCCGAGTATCACCGAGCCGGTACCGAGCTCGAACTCGAAGGGCTTGCCGTGGATGACCGACTGGTCGAAGACGCGGCCGTCGGGCAGCATGCCCCGATACGCCACGCGGACGAGGGAGCCCCTGAGCGGAACCTGGCCGGCGCCTTCCTTGAGCGTAGAGCTAAGCATGCCGTCAGGCCTGGCCGCGAGGCCGGGCCAGCGGGCCTCGATGGCCGCCACGGTCTCTTTCCGCGCGCGCCTGGATCGCTCGGCCGCCGCCTCGGAGGCCTTCTCGAAGTAGCGGTTCCACGCGGCCTGGTCGGATCGGAAGCCCCGCGCCGCGTCGCCTACGCGAACGATGGTAACCTTGGAGATGACGTCCCCCGGCGCGATAGACCCGACTACGGACATACCCTCGATAACGTTGCCGAAGACCGTGTAGGAACCGTCGAGCGCCGGCGCGGCCTCGAGGGTTATGTAGAACTGGCAGCCGTTGGTATCCGGTCCGTGATTGGCCATGGCGACGACGCCCGGTCCGTCGTGGGAGAGGGCCGGGTCTATCTCGTCAGGGAAGGTGTAGCCGGGATCGCCCGTCCCGTCGCCGGAGGGATCGCCGCCCTGGACGACGAAGCCCGGCTCGACCCTATGGAAGGTCAGCCCGTCGTAGAAGGGCCGGCCCTCGTTGGCGTCGAGGCTACCCTCGGCGAGGCCCGCGAAGTTAGCGACCGCGAGCGGGGCCTTGTCATAGGCGAGCGCTATGGTGATCCTCCCCTTGGGCGTGTCCATGCGGGCGTAGAGCCCCGCCGGCAGGTCGGGCGAGCGCTCGCAGGAGAGCAAGGTCAGGGCTAGGGCTAGGGCCGTTAGGGCGGCGCATGCAGGGCGCTGGCGTATCCGCATCGTACATACCTCCGAGGAACCGCAAGACCCTAGCATACTACGGGATCGCGGGCAAGCTCGCCGCTCCGCGCGCCGCTAGCGCCGGCCGGAGATCGATCGTATACTCTCGTTGACGGGAGGCGCCGATGGCCGAGGGCGATTACAAGCGACCGAGCTGGGACGAGTATTTCATGGAGGTATGCCGATCCATAGCCAAGAGGGCGACCTGCGACCGCGGGCGCTCGGGCTGCGTCATCGCCAAGGAAAACCAGATCCTGGCCACGGGCTACGTCGGCTCGCCCTCGGGGCTGCCGCATTGCGACCAGGTCGGGCACCAGCTCAAGCGTACCATCCACGAGGACGGCTCGGAGTCCACCCATTGCGTACGGAGCGTGCACGCCGAGCAGAACGCCATATGCCAGGCGGCCAGGCGCGGCATTCCCATCGAGGGGGCCACGCTCTACTGCCGCATGACCCCCTGCCGGGCCTGCGCCATGATGATAATCAACTGCGGTATCGTCCGGGTCGTGTGCGACCGCAAGTACCACGCGGGCGCCGAGAGCGAGGACATGTTCTCCCGGGTCGGCATAGCCGTAGAGTACGTCGAGGACGTCGTCGAGCGTTACGATCGCCAGTAGGCCGATGTCCCTCTCCGGCCTCCCGACGCGACGGCGGGCGAGGTCGATCGCTCCGGCTTGAACCCCGGGACGGTTTCATGTACCCTCTGGCCGGTGGGCATACGAATCCTCTACATAGGCGAGATAGTCGGGCGAGCCGGCGTCTTCTGCGTCAAGAAGCTCCTCCCGTCCTTAAGGAAGTCGGTAGCCGCGGACCTCGTGGTGGCCTGCGCCAACGGCGCGACCGGAGGGCTGGGCCTCGGCAAGGCGCATTCGGTCTACCTGCGCAAGCTAGGGATCGACGTCCTTACGACCGGCGAGGCTGCCTTCTACAAGAAGGATATCGTCGAGGCCTTTCCTAAGAGCCCTTGGATACTCCGGCCGTATAACTATCCGCCGGGCGTACCGGGCCGCGGGTTCCGGCTCTACAAGACCGAGAAGGGCCCCGTCGCCGTGGTTCAACTGCTCGGGCAGGCCGGCTTCTCCCGCGTCCACCTGGATAGCCCCTTTCGGCTACTCGACGCGCTCGAGCCGAGCCTTAAGGAGGCTAGGGCCGTCCTCGTCGACTTCCGCGCGCCTACCACGGCCGAGCGGAGGGCCTTCTTCCGCTACGCCGACGGTAGGGTGGGCGCCGTCGTCGGCTCGTTCGGCCGGGCGCTCAGCGCCGACGCGGCGGTCTCGGCCGCCGGTACCGCCAGCATGACCGATACGGGCCGTACCGGGAGCCTCATGTCGGTGGGCGGCATGGACGCGGATACGAGGATACGGGAGTTCCGCTCGGGCGTACCGGCCTGGGCCAAGGACGCCGTCGCGGCGCCCGAGCTTCAGGGTTGCGTCATAGAGTTCGGGGAGAACGGGAAGGCCGTCTCGATAGAGACGATCCGCGAGCCCTGCCAGGAGGACTTTCATGAGGGAACAGGGCACGGCGACCAAGGTTGACGGTCGCATCGTCACCGTACGCATCGGCTTGGCGGAGGGCTGCGCCGCCTGTAGCTCCCATCGCGACTGCTCCATAGCCGGCAAGGAACTGGACGCCTTGATCCCCGAGGGGGAGACGGTGGCGGTCGGCGACCTGGTCGAGCTCGACGTGCCCGACGCGGCGAGCGCCGCCGGCGCGCTCTGGCTCCTGGCCATCCCGCTGGCGCTCTTCTTCGCCGCTTACCTCGGCGTAGGCGCCGCGTTCCCGGGGACCGGCGAGGGGCCCAAGGCCGCCGCGGGGCTCGGCGCGATGGCGCTCGGCATACTCCTAGCCGTGACTGCCGGGCGCCGAGGCCGTATGTCGTCCCGGCCGACCGCGCGGCGCATCGCCTAGGGCTCGGCGAGTTCCAGGAGCGTCGCGGTCGCCAGATCCTTGGCCTTGGCCGGGCCGGCGAGGGCTCGCGCCACGGCCACGGAGAATTCAGCGGCGCAGCCGGGCCCCCGGGCCGTGATAAGGGAGCCGTCCGCCACGACGCGCGAGGCCTCGAAGCGGCCCTCGGGTACGAGGCCCTCCATCCCCGGATAGCAGGTGAAGCGCCTGCCTGCGAGCAGCCCGCAGGCCTTGCCGAGCACCACGGCCGGGGCGGCGCAGATGGCGGCGACGAGGCTGCCTCGGCTCGATAGGCGCCTGACCATGGCGACGGCCCGCTCGTCGGCCGCTATGGCCTCGGCGCCGCGGCCGCCGGGAACGACGACGCAGTCGAAGTCGTCTCCGTCGATGTCGTCGAGCACCTCGTCGGCCCCGAGCGCTATGCCGTGGGCTCCGACTATCTCCTTGTTGCCGAGCCCCGCGACGGTGACAGCGAGGCCGACCCTGCGCAGGTAATCGATGGGCGTTACGGCCTCGACCTCCTCGCAGCCGTCCGCCAGGATGACGCACACCTTCTTCATGCCTGTACCTCCCATGCAAGATGGACAATAGCCAACCGTAGGAGTATACTACGCTGCGATACCTCCCGATACGGAAAAGGAGTCGATTATCATGGATACAAAGAACGGCCTGGTCAACTTCGCCCTGCTCATCTTCGTCTTCGCCTTCGCCTTCGTCTTCTCCCTGGATGCCCTCGCCGTACCTAATACCTTCTACGGCGTCATCGCCCTCGTCGGCTTCATCGTGAGCCTAGCGAGCTCGCTCTTCAACGGCATGCTCGCCAGGCGCGACGGCGAGGCCCTGGCCCTATGGTACTTCAGCTTCGCCATAGCGGCCGGCATCGTGACCGTCTGGTACCTGACCCGCTGCGGTACCGCCTTCGGCTGGTGGTAAGAGCGCTCGTCGCGTAGACGCGGAAGGCCGCCCGGGATCATTCGCCCGGGCGGCCTTTTACTATCCAGCCGATCCGGTCGGCATCCTAGAGCGAGACGACCGAGCCCACGGCCATGAGCGCGTAGGCCAGGGCTATGGCGACGCTCGCCCAGGGCGCGTCCAGGGCCTTGGGTAGCAGGGCCGCTTCGGGCTTGCCCGCTCGATACCTATGATAGGCCGGCAGGAAGAGCGCCGCTATGAGTATCGCTATGCCGCCGCCGGCCGTCCTCATGAAGTCCATGAAGCCGCCGAGCCCGGCGAGGGCCAGGGCGAGGGTCGGGAGGGTGGCCATGGCCCACGCGGCCAGTCGCGGTACCCCGAGCCGCTCCTCGACTATGGTCGACAGGGCGAAGGATATTGACCAGTAGCTCGACAGCATGGCCAGGAGCACGAAGGCCGCACCCGCCGCCTCGGCCCAGGGGCCTAGGGCCCGCGCCCAGCCTATCGTCGCAATCTCGGTGACCTCGGCAGAGGCGATGAGCGACATGACCGTGACCACGGCTATGACGACGGCGTTGATGCCGAGCCCGGCCGCCACTGCCTTGCCTATGAGGCCCGGGCGATCCGAAAGCCCCTGCGCCGCCTGCGGGACCGAGAAGAAGGCCGCGAAGCAGAACATGGCCATGCCGAAGAGCGCTAGCGCTAGGCTCGCCGATCCGGGAGCCGCCGAGAGCGCGGCGGGCCAGGCCTCGGCCGGTCCCCCCGCCCGTATCCTGAGCGCCACGGTAGCTACGGCCAACACGGCGAAGATCGCGGCGATCGCTATGACGGCCCACTTCTCCGCTAGCCCGAGGGCCCTGAGCCCCAAGGCCGCGACCGAGGCCGCGAGGGCATAGAAGATCAGGGCGCCCCACGGCGAAGGGATACCCAGCCCCTGGGCCAGTACCTCGTCGCCGCCCGCCACGTAGGCCGCTAGGTTGGCCAGGAACACGACGCCGAGCACGGCGAAGAATATCCAGGTCAGGACCGCGCCGGCCTTCCCGGTGAAGAGGTAGGTCCGGTACAGCTCCACGATCTGCTTGCCCGTGCCGTCCCCGGCGGCGAGCTCGGCGATGTAGAGGTGCAGGAGGAGGCTCGCTCCGTAGGCTAGGACGATGACGACGGTCGCGCCGAGGAGCCCGCAGCGCGAGACGAGGTAGGGAAGCGCCAGTACCCCGCCGCCTATGCCGTAACCGGCGATGATGCTAGTGGCCTCCAGGAACGTGAGGCGTCCCGCGCGCGGCTCGCTCATAGCGGCCTCCTCTCGGTAGCGATGGCCCGGGCGGCGAAGGCCGCGAGCCCGGGCGGCGGGGGCTCCAGGCGCCTTCCCTCGTGCCGGGTCTCGATGACCCTTACGGCCGGGAGCCGCTCGGCAGGGATATCGAAGGGATCGGCATCGAGCACCGCCAGGTCGGCGTACTTGCCCGGGGCCAGGGTGCCGCGCTCCCGCTCCTCGAAGGCCGCGTAGGCGCCCGCCCAGGAGTAGGCCCGTAGCGCCTGGTATACGCTCAGGCGCTCGGAGCGTATCGGATGCTCCACGGCCCCGGCGATCTGGATGAAGGGATTGAGCGGCTGGACCGGCGCGTCGGTCGATAGGGCTACCACGCAGCCTGCGTCGACGAGCGAGCGGAGCGGGCATTGGGAGGCTCGCGCGGCCGGGGACAGGGCTTCCTCGTAGCCATGGATGTAGCGCTCGTCGGCCCAGGCGAAGCCCGGCTGGACGGCGAGAACGAGCCCGCGCCGCCCGGCTCGTTCGATTTGGTCGGGGCGGGGGAACTCGAAGTGGTCTATGCGGAGGCGTAGCGCGTTGCCCGTATCGCCCGAGCCGTCCATGGCGCGCTCGTAGGCGGAGAGCGCGGACTCTATGCCGCGCGGGCCGATGGCGTGGGCGCTCGTCTGCCAGCCGGCCCGGTAGAAGGGCTCGACGAGGGCGAAGGCCTCCTCCGTCGTCCGGTAGAGCCTGCCTGCGTCCGGCCGGTCCCGGTAGGGCTCGTCGAAGGCCGCGGTCCGGGACGATACCGAGCCGTCCATCTC
>CAZNNA010000150.1:0-8090 GCA_964573825.1 uncultured Treponemataceae bacterium | reverse complement strand
GAACCCGCGACGCTCGGCGCGGAACCCGCGACGCTCGGCGCGGAACCCGCGACGCAGAGCCAGGAGGCCTCGACGGCCAGCTCCCCGTCCACGTAGCCCTTACCCGACTGCTTCATTATGCTCGAGCTCGCGCGGAGCGTCTCTATCTCCATGGTAAAGCGATCTCCGGGGCGCACCTGGCGGCGGAACTTGACCTCTGAAACGGAGGCTAAGAAGAAGGCCTTGCCCGGCTCGATGGCAGGGCCTCCGCCCGCCTCCCTGGCGGCCAGGATGGCCCCGACGCCGCCTGCCTGGGCCAGGGTCTCCACGAGTATGACGCCAGGCACCACGGGATAGCCGGGGAAGTGGCCGGCGAAGAAGGGCTCCGTCGGCTCATAGAGCCTGGACGCGGTGACGCGGCCTCCCTCGTGGCTCTCCGCCTCGTCGACGAAGAGGAAGGGCGCGCGGTGGGGCAGGATGGCCTCTAGCTCGGCTCCTCTCGCCCTCATCGGTACTTCCTCAGGACCACGCAGGCGTTGTGGCCGCCGAAGCCCAGGGAGGCGCTCGCGGCCGCGTCTATGGCGCCCGCTACGCCGACCTTGGGCACGCAGTCCAGGTCGCACTCGGGGTCGGGATTATCGAGGTTGATGGTCGGGGGATAGAAGCCGTCGCGTATGGCCAGGGCGCAGACTATGGCCTCCACGGCGCCCGCGGCGGCTATCATGTGGCCGGTCATGCTCTTCGTGGACGATATCTTCATCGAGCGCGCGTGATCCCCGAAGGCCTCCTTGACCATGCGCGTCTCAATGGGGTCGTTGAGCTGGGGGCTCGTGCCGTGGGCGTTGTAGTAGGCTACCTCGCTCGGCTTCATTCCCGCGTCCGCCAGTGCCGCCTTGATGGCCTTGGCCCCGCCCTGGCCCGAGGACTCGGGCGCCGTGATATGGTAGGCGTCGCAGGTCGAGCCGTAGCCGGCCAGCTCTACGAGTATCTTGGCGCCGCGAGCCTTGGCGTGCTCCTCGCTCTCCACGATGACCACGCCCGCGCCCTCGCCTATGACGAAGCCGTCGCGCGCCGAGTCGAAGGGGCGCGAGGCCTTGGCCGGGTCGTCGTTATAGGCGGTTGACAGGGCCTTGAGCATGCAGAAGGCGCCCACGGCGAACTTGCTGATGGCGCCTTCGGTGCCGCCCGCGACCACCACGTCGGCCCGGCCGGCGCGTACCATGTCCAGGGCCTGGCCCAGGGCGTCGGTGCCGGAGGCGCAGGCGGTGACCGCGGTCTGCACGGGCCCCTTGATGCCGAAGCGGATGGCTATGTTGCCCGCGGCCTCGTTGCCTATCATCATGGGCACGGTCAGGGGGAGCATGCGGCTCGGTCCCGACTCAAGGAGCTTCCGGTAGCTCTCCTCGAAGACCTCTATGCCGCCTATGCCGTTCCCGAGCACTATGCCCTCGAGTCCCGCCTGCCTCCAGGCCTGGACCGCGGCCGCCACCGCGAACTGGGTGAAGAGCGCCATCTTGCGGGCGTCCTTGCGGTCCATGAAGGCGCTCGGGTCGAAGTCCTTGACCTCGGCCGCCACCTTGGAGTCGAAGTCGCTCGAGTCGAAGCGGGTGAGGGGCCCGAGGCCGCTCTTACCGGCCTTGATGGAGGCCCAGAAGGTATCGATATCGTTGCCTACGGGGCTCACGACGCCCATGCCGGTTATGACTACTCTCTTCATAGCTATCTCCTTGCGCTTACCAGCGAATGATTACGCCGCCGTAGGTCAGGCCGGCGCCGAAGCCCATGGCCATGACGAGGTCTCCCTTGGCCAGGAGGCCCTTCTCCTCCATCTCGTTCATGGCCAGCGGAATGGAGGCGGCCGAGGTGTTGGCGTACTCCTCGATGTTCATGTAGATGCGCTCGTCCGCTATGCCGAAGCGCTTGGCCGCGGCCTGTACGATGCGCGCGTTGGCCTGGTGCGGGACTATCCACTTGATAGCGTCGAGCGACAGGCGCGATTCCGCCAGCAGGGCCTCTATCGTATCGGTGATTGCCTTGACGGCGAACATATAGACGTTCTTCCCGTCCATCACTATGGACGGCGGGGCGAGCCATGGCGCGCGTTCGAAGGTCTTAGTGCGTTCCGGCTGGCTTAGGTAGAGGTACTTGGATCCCGAGCCCTTGGCCCGGAGCCATGCGTGGAGAAGGCCGCTCGAGGCGTCGGCGCCTCCGGGGGCGCTAGCGGGAGCCTCGTCCCGCTCTATGACGAAGGCCGCCGCCCCGTCGCCGAAGAGGACGCAGCTGGCCCGGTCGCCCCAGTCGCTGATGCGCGATAGGGTCTCGGCGCCTATCACCAGGGCCGTCCTGCGGTCCCCCGAGGCATGGGCGGGCGCGGCTATCATCGAGGCGGCGACGTCCAGGCCGTAGATGAAGCCGGTACAGCCCGCGTTGACGTCCAGGGCCGCCGCGTTCACGGCTCCTAGCTTGTCCTGGACGATGCACGCGGTGGACGGGAAGCCGAAGTAGTCGGGCGTCGCCGTGGCCAGGACGATGACGTTGATATCCCCGGGTTTCCTGCCGGCCTTGGCCAGGGCCGCCACCGCCGCCTCTGCGGCCAGGTCGCTCGTCACCGAGCCGTCGGCCGCGAAGTGCCTGGCCCCTATGCCCGTATGCGAGCGGATCCACTCGTCGGTCGTATCTACCTTGGCGGCGAGTTCCTCGTTGCCGACTCTCCATCGCGGCACCGAGGCGCCCGTTCCTAGTATTCGAATAGCCATGAGCAGCTCCTTGACATTAGGATGAATAATGTCATAAGCGGATCATGACCTGTATGACATATGATGTCAAGATGTCGCGTCTGCGGATTTCGCAGCCGCGGATGCCATAGCCATTACCTGATCGTTACCCGCCCCTCGTTGGTCGTCACGCGAATGAGCGGTCCTCCCGCGCCTCGCTCTCCCGTATAGCGCTTGGCGTCGCGGGGAAAACCGCTGACCTGGACCTCCGAGAGCGCAATATCCGTCCTGGGCCTCCAGAGCCGGGTCTCGGCCTCGAGGCGGAAGGCCTGGCCAGGCGCCACCCCTACGGTTACGGTTCCGAGCGTCGTCGCTATGTCCAGGGGCTGGAGCCCGGGTTCCAGCATGAGGCTCACGGAGCCCTCGGCCGTCTTGACGGTCCAGGCGCCCGAGAGGTCCTCGGCCGTCACCGGGCCGAGGGTGGAGGCTATCGAACCCCGCTCGGCCGACACCCGCCTGAGCGTCGTCGAGGCCTCCTTGGCGACTACGCTCGCCGAGCCGGCGAAGAGGTCGCTGAGCTCGATGCGCCCGATATCGAGCCGGGCGCTCACGGATGACGGCCGCAGGCCGCGGATGGCCAGCGCGCCTTCCTTGACCGACGCCTCGATGGCGCCCTTGAACGAGGACGGTACGAGGAGCCTAGCCTTGGCGCCGCCTAGGCCCATGCGGAGCATGCGGTACTCGCCCAGGTCCACAACCGCGTCCAGGGTCGATCCCCGGCGCTCGAGAGACAGCGTGGTACCGCTCCTCGCGCCCTCGGGCGCCTCGAAGGCGAAGCCGACCCTATCCTCGCCGACTAGCTCGAGCTCGACGAGCCCTATATAGAACGAGAGCAGGGAGGCTCCTCCCCGGACGTAGGCGCGGACCCGCTCGACGCCCCCGGCCTCGGCTTCCAGGTAGACGGGGTCGGCCTGGCCGGGCAGGGCGCAGGCGGCGAGCATGAGCGCCGAGGCGGCGCAGGCTAGTACGGTCTTCATCGTAATGTCCCTCCAATCGGACGAGGGAGACGATAACGACGCGAGGCCGGCCCCGGCTGTCGTATAAGCCTACGATACGGCTTGAGCGCTAGCGGAATCGCATGTTCATACGATGCCCTCGCCTCGGCGTAGGGCGTTGGCCAGCTCGACCTTGCTCGATACGCCGAGCTTGGCGTAGACGCGCGTCACGTGCGTCTGCACCGTCGACATCGAGACGAAGAGCCGCTCGCCTATGTCCTTGTACGAGGCTCCCTGGGCTAGGAGCGTCGCCACCTCTCGCTCGCGAGCCGATAGCCCCGCCTCGAGCATCCTCTGCTCCGACGGCGACTCGCCGGCGATCGCTGGGCCGCCCGGGCTCGGCGCTATCTCCGGCGCTCGGCCTATCCGAGGCAGGAGCAGGGTTATGAGCCCCCCGTTGAGGATCGCGAAGAAGGCGGCCAGGGCGAAGTAGGTAGGCGGCGAGGCGCGGGACGGGGAGGCCCGGAACTGCGGCGATAGCTCAAAGGTGACGAAGGCAGCGTAGGCCGCGGCGCCCGCGAGGGCAAGGACTCGGGCGGCCCCCTCCCGCGATGCGACGATTCGCCAGGCCGAGGCGCCGACCGCGACCGTGAGGCCAGTCGCCACGGCCGCTAGCGGAGCCGCGGCTATCGCCTTGGCGACCGCGCCCGAGGACGGGCCCGCGCCGAGGAGCGTCGCGAGTCCGAAGCCCGCGCCCAGGAGGACGGCAGCGGCGTTCCCGGCCTTGCCGAGGGCCCGCGTCGCCCATAGCGGGGCCGATACGGGACCGGCGAGGCTCGCCGCGAACGGATAGAGCGCCAGCGCTATGAGGGCCAGGGCGTGGAGGAGCGCTCCGTTGACGACGGCGGCGAGGAGGCTCGCCCCCCGGTCCGGCAGGGCGGCGTAGAGCCCGAGGGCGTCGGAGACGTAGGCCAGGCTGATGAACGCGACGGCGTAGGCCTCGCGCGCCGCGAGGCGCCTCTTGGGCCCGTCGGCCCCCGCCCGCGCCAGCAGGGCCGCGAGCAGGGCCGCGGCTACGGCGGAGGTATAGACGGCGAGCCAGGCGGCCGCGTGGAGACCGGTGATTACGTTCATATAGCGAAATCCGCCGACGGCAGGATGCGCCTGAGGAACTGCCTCGTGCGCTCCTCGGTCGGGGCGGCCAGTACCTGCCGCGGCGGGCCGCTCTCCACGATCTGTCCCTCGTCCATGAATACGACGCGGCTGGCCACGTCCGAGGCGAAGCCTATCTCGTGCGTTACCACGACCATGGTGGTGCCCTCGCGGGCCAGCTGGCGCATGATGCCCAGTACCTCCTCGATGAGCTCGGGGTCCAGGGCGCTCGTCGGCTCGTCGAAGAGTATGACGTCGGGATCCACCGCCACGGCCCGCGCTATGCCGACTCGCTGCTGCTGGCCGCCTGAAAGCTTGGATGGGTAGTAGTCCAGGCGGTTAGAAAGCCCGACCTTGTCCAGCGCCCGCCTGGCTAGCTCGTCGGCCTCCCCCTGCGGCATGCCGCGGCCTATGACGAGGCCCTCGGTGACGTTCTCCAGGGCCGTCTTATTGTTGAAGAGGCTGTAGTTCTGGAAGACGAAGGCCGTCCGCTTGCGGACCGCGAGTACGTCGCGGGCGGAGGCGCGATGCATGTCCAGGCGCAGGCCGTCGAAGTCCATGGTCCCGGCGTCCGCCCGCTCGAGGAAGTTGACGCAGCGGAGGAGCGTCGTCTTGCCGGCGCCCGAGGGCCCTATGACGGCCACGACGTCGCCCTTCTCCACGTCCAGGTCGACGCCCCCGAGTACCTCGTTGTGATGGAAGCTCTTGCGGAGCCCGCGAATCATCAGCATGCCTCTGTCTCCGTGGCGCTAGAATGATACGGCCGGGGCGCGGTATATGCCGAGTCGCCGCTCTACCGCCGTGAAGATCGCCTGGGTCGCCCCGCAGACTATCAGGTAAACGACGAAGACGGCTAGGTACGACTCCACGTAGTCGTAGCCCCTGGCCGCCTCTATCTTGGCTATGGCCGTTACGTCGCGTACGGCCATGAGGAAGGCGAGCGACGTGCCCTTGATCAGGTTGATGGTGGCGTTGCAGAGGTTAGGCAGGGCCACGAGCAGGGCCTGGGGGACGACGATGCGCCGATACGCCTGCCCGGGCGACAGCCCGCTGGCGAGCGCCGCCTCGAGCTGGCCTCGGTCCACGGTCAGGAGGGCGGAGCGGATGACCTCGGCGAGCACCGCCGTCGTGTTGAAGGAGAAGACGATGACGGCGTACCAGGCCGGGTTCAAGGCGAAAACGTCTATGTCCCAGCCGGCCTCGACGGCTACCGCGTTGGCCAGGCTCGGCAGCAGGCTATAGACCACGAGTATCTGGAGCACCAGGGGAGTGCCCCGGGCGAACGATACGTACAGCGAGGCTAGTCGGCCGAGCGCGCGCACGCGGTAGATCCCGAGGAGCGCGAGCAGGAACCCGAGCGGTAGGGAGAGGGCGAGCGTGGCGACGCATAGGCCTAGGGTGACGGGCAGGCCGCCGAGCGCCAGGAGTAGGGTGCGGTAGAGGTAGGCTAGGTCGAGTCCCATGCGAGCGCCCCTAGGCGAGGCTCCTCCTTCCGCGCGATAGGCGGCGCTCGAGCCGGCCGGCGGCCTTCTCTACCGCCGCGGTCAGGGCCCAGTATATCAAGGCCGCGGCCAGGTAGGTCTCCAGGGCCCAGGCACCGTAGCGCCTGGCTATCATGAGCGTGCCCTGGCCCATCAGGTCGACGAGGCCCACGGTGTAGGCCAGCGAGCCTTCCTTGAGGAGGGCCACGACGGCCGTGGCCACGTTGGGCAGGGCCGATACGGCCGCCTGCGGCAGGACGATGCGCCGGAAGGCCTGGTGCTCGGTAAGGCCGTGGCTAAGCGCCGCCTCGCGCTGGCCGCGATCGACCGACAGGTAGGCCGAGCGCATGAGCTCCGACATGGTCGCCCCGAAGAACAGCGTGAAGGTCAGGATGACGAAGAAGGCTCGGTGCCAGAGGCTTATGTCGACGCCGAAGGCAGACTTCGCGAGCGCCGGAAGCCCGTAGTACACGAGGAAGAGGAGCACGATGGAGGGCGTGCAGCGCAGGATCCAGGTATAGGCGTCGGCGAGCCGGCGAGCGGTCAGCGAGCCGCTCAGCTTGGCCTTGGCCAAGGCCAGGCCCAGGACCGACCCGGCCGTCATCGTAGCCAGGGCGACGCCCAGGGTCACGGGTAGGTAAGCCAGGAGGCGCGGCAGGGCCTCTACGATGTACGCCGGGTTGAAGGGTCTATCCACCGCGCTCTCCGTCCTCTCGGGTTCTACCGTAGGCCGCGCCTAATCGACGAAGCGGAAGACGTCCTCGCCGAAGTACTTCATCGATAGCTCGGCTATCGTACCGTCGGCCTTGAGGCTCGCCACGGCTCGGTCGTAGGCCGCGGCCAGCTCCTCCTCGCCCTTGGCGAAGAGCGGCCAGGTCGGTATGCCCTTGTACGGGACGTAGGCGAGGCGCGAGGCCAGGTGGTGGAAGGGGCCGTCCTCGGCCAGCACGTTCTTCTGGAAGGACAGCTTGATGTCGAAGAACGCGTCATAGCGCCCCTCGAGGACCCAGAGGTAGGCGTCGTTGATGATGAAGACGTCGGAAGGCTTGAGCGCTATGGGGCGCTCGGGGTGGGCCGCGTTGTACTCCGATACCACGGCGTACTGGGCGCTCTGGGGCGATATCGGCACCAGCTTGCCGCTATAGGCGGCGAAGCTGTCGAGGTCGCGTATCCTGCCTGCGTCCTCGCTCCTGAAGGCTATGCCTATGACGCTCGCCGCCAGGGGCTCCCTTGGGAAGACGAACTTCTTGCGGCGCTCCTCGGTCGACCAGGCGCCCTTGGTGGCGAGCTGGTAGCGCCCGGTCTCCAGGCCGATGAAGAGATCCTCGTCGGAGGTCGGCACGAAACGGAATTCGTACTCCGGCAGGAGCTCGTCCACGGCCCTGAGCACGGCTACCTCGAAGCCGTCCGAACCGCCCTTCTCGTCGACGAAGCCGTAGGGCACGTAGTTCTGGGTGTGGGCCGAAGCTACGACGCGCGGCGCCGTCGGCTGCTTGGCGCCTTCCGCTGACGCCTCGCCCGTCGCGGCAGGGACTCCGGCTCGCGAGCACGCCGCCAGGGTAGCTAGAGCTAGGGTAATGAGAGCTATTGCTAGCGGGGCCGCCCGGGCGGGTCGGCGAGCCTTCGCGGGCAGATGACTACGCTTCATGTAAGACCTCCTGTACTATCCATACAGAAGTGTATCGCAAACTGTATTGCATGGTCTAGTAGTTAATACAGTTTGCGATACGGGTGTAGTTCCCTTAGGCCGCCGGGAAGGCTTCGGCTAT